>DASSZO010000154.1:0-14898 GCA_035702815.1 Candidatus Aquilonibacter sp.
GCGTAAACGATCGACGGGTCGGATGGATCGAATGAAACGTCCGCGCCGCCGGTCGTGGGATTCACGTACAGCGTACGCGTCCAACTCTTGCCGCCGTCGTTCGTACGATAGATCCCGCGTTCGCCGCCCGGCGTAAATTCCGGTCCCATCGCCGCCACGATAACGGTCTTCGGATCGTGCGGATCGACGGCGATTTTCGCGATGTGTTGCGTTGCTGCGAGTCCGATCGCATGCCAGGTCGAGCCCGCGTCGTGCGAAACGAAGACGCCGTCGCCGAGCGCGGCCGTATTGCGCGGAAAGCCTTCGCCCGTTCCGACATACAACGTCTTGGGATCCGACGGTGCCACCGCAAAGGCTCCGATCGACGTCGAGGTGCCCGCATCGAAAATCGACGAAAATGTTGCCGCACCGTCGGTCGATTTATAAAGACCCGCCGACGAGTGTCCGAGATAGATCGTCGACGGATCGCCCGGGATGCCGGCCACAACATCGAGGCGCCCGCCCATCACGGCCGGACCGACCTCGCGCCATTTCAGCGCACCGAAATCTGTTGGACCGATCGTCGCAGTGGGCGAGGTAACGGCGCTATACACCGCCGGCGGCTCGGCGCTCGGCGTGGGGGCCGCGTTCTGCGGAGCACGCGGCGAGCACGCCGAGATCAGCACGCAGATGGCAACAACGATCCAGCGACGGTTCAATCGCATCCTCCCTTGACTGCTTGTTGCGGTTCGCGAACGGGTACGCTATTGCCGCTATGATCATGCATCTGCAAATGCCGCGGCCCGATCCCGGACCCGTGTCGCCCGAACCGCCGAACCCGGCACCCGGTGAACCGACGATCCCCGAAAACGAGCCGATCGATCCGATGACCGACCCCGTTGAAGCGGGCGATCCGGTTTTCCCCGGTCCCGGCGCGTAGGTCACATCCATTTCCGTGCGGGCGTTGGCACGGCATGCAGCGTGTCATCGCCCTCACGGTCTTTCTCGGTATCGCATCGGCCGCACCAGCGTTTGCCGGTACGACGGGCGTATACACCGGGCATATCGTCGATGGCAAGGGTGCGCCGGTCGGAGGAATGACAGTGGCCATGGTTTCTGCGTCCGACAGGTGCGTTACGCGCACCAACGAGCGCGGATACTTTGCGTGCATGACGCTGCTCCCGGACATCTACACCCTCTCGGCAGAGAAAGACGGTTATATGCCGATCGACGTCGCCGGATTCCCCGTCATGGCCGACACCGCCATCTACGTACCGCTACACGCCGAATATGCAATCAAGTGTCAATGCGTCGTTCGCTCGGCGCAACGCTCCGTATTTCTCGGAATCTCTGCCGCGCAGGATGTGTACCTCGTGCAGGCACGCACCGTTCCGGTTCGCGCCGGACGCGTGAGTATCGGTGACATGGTTCGCTTCGTTCCGGGCGTCGCCGTACCGTAAACGCGGCGGCGACGCCCGGCGTAGAAGCTAGGGCGCGAGCGGTTTGGGCACGGGCACCGTGCCGTATCCCGCCGCCTTCAACGCGGCATTGAGCGACGGAAGCGTCGTGACGTAAGCATCGAACGCCGCGCGTCCTTGCATGTATTCCGCCATCGTTCGCTTCTCGAGATCGAGCGCGGCAGGTGTCACGAGCCCCGTCTGCAGCAGCTGCTGGAGATCTTCACGCAAGCGGCCGGGGCGCTGAATGAAGTCTTCGAAGCTCTGGTAGTTCGCCGTGAGATCGTCTTGCAGCGCTTGCCGCTTTGCAAGCGCCGCATCGATCGTCGCGGAGGTTGCCGTATCGTTTTTGGCTTTCGCCGCCGTTTTGGCTTTTTCGAGCGCCGCTTTCACGTCGTCGAGCGCGTTGAGGCCGACGTCGAGCGATGAGAACTTGGCGAACGCACGGTTCGAGTACTCATACGATTGCACCAGTTCCGCCTGCGTAAACGCCGTTTGGGGATCCGCCTTGACGACGAACGAACCGCTAAACGCTTTGCCGTCGACGGTCATCCGGTAGCGATAGGTTCCCGGCGGCACTTGGGCCCCGCTATCCGGACCTTTGAAGAATTTGCCGGCACCGTTCCATTTGACCGGACCGTCCGCGGCAAAATCCCAGGTGAAGCGCTGCAGTCCCGCCCCGTTGGGAATCTTCGGTTGCGGCGACGCGCCGGGTTTGGCCGGCGGCGCGAACGGCGACGGCTCCTTCATCCCGGAAATCGTGCGCACCACATGTCCGCGAGCGTCGATGATCTGCAGCGACGGCGGCTGCGCGCCCGGCTTGGACTGATAGTACGAGAACGTCGCACCGTACGCGGGATTCTCCCCCGCGTAATCCGTGTACGTCCCCTCGTCGTCGCTATGCAGGTTGTAGATATACGCCGTTCGCGGCGCGATCACAAACGGTTGCGACGGCGTCTGGCAGCCATACGACTGGAGCGGACGAAGGTCGTCCATGATGTAGAGCGCGCGTCCGTGCGTCGCAATCGCCATGTCATCCCACGCCGGCTGATACCGGATGTCCCGCACCGACACGGTCGGCAGGTTGTTCTTGAAGTCATGCCAGCTCGCGCCGCTGTCGCACGAGATGAACATGCCGGTTTCCGTTCCCGCATAGACGATCTGCGAATTATGCAGATCCTGGCGCACCGAACGCGCGTACCAGGTACCATCGGGCAGGTTCTTGCCGATGTCGCGCCACGTCTTTCCGAAGTCGTTCGTGACCAACACGTGCGGCTTGTAATCGCCGAGCAAATGACGATCGATGCTGACGTATACCGTACCGTCATGCGTCGTCGAGGGTGCGACCGTCTCGACCGCGCCGTGGTCGCCGGCGGCTGACGGTGAAACGTTGCGCCAGTGTTTTCCGCCGTCGAGCGTATACTGCACTTGCCCATCGTCGGTTCCCACCCAGATCTCGCCCTTGTGTAACGTCGAGCCCTCGATGTCGAGAATGGTGTTATAATTCTCGGCGCTCGATACGTCGTGGGTGATCGGACCTCCCGGCGGCGCCTGATGTTGCTTCTCATTGAGCGTCAGGTCCGGACTGATCGTCGTCCAGTGCCGTCCGCGATCCGTCGTTTGAAAAACGACGTTTCCGCCGAGCCACGCGATGTGGCCGTTCCACGGCGCGAACGCGATCGGCGAATCCCAGTTAAAGCGATACTTCGCGGTACGCAGGTCGAATTGCTGACTCGTCAACCCGAGATACGGGATGGCGAGGTAGCCGTCGCGCGTGTGCTTATTGTAGACGACCACGTAGCCTTGCTGCGCATCGGACCACATGATGTTCGGATCGAGCGGATCGGGAATACCCCATTCGCCGTCGCCGCCGTTGACGTTGATCCAGTCTTGGTTGAGCAAACCGGACGGATTGCGGGAATTCGACGGCCCGCACCACGCGTTATTATCTTGCCATCCGCCGCAGATCCAATACGGATTGCCCGTCTGACCGACGCCGACGTGATAGACTTCACCGATCGGAAGGTTGCGCGCGAAAAACCAACTACCGCCGCCGTTCGAGCTCAAGCTCACGCCGCCGTCCTGCGCGATCGCGATACGCTTGGGATCGTTGGGCGCGATCCACATATCGTGCAAATCGCCGTGGGGAAGATTGAACACGGGATGCCACGTCTTTCCGCCGTCGTGCGAACTGACGAGCAGTTGCGAGACGCCGAACACGTGATTGGGGTCGGTCGGATCGACTTCAACGTGCGAGAAGTAGAATGGCCGCTGATCGACGATCGTGTCCTTGCTCACGAGCGTCCAGTTGTTGCCGCCATCGTCGGAACGCCATAGCACGCCGGCAGTCGATTCGATCAACGCATAGACTTTGTTGGGATCGCTCGGCGCGATTGCAAGGCCATACCGGCCGGTCGTTCCCTCGGGCAAGCCGTGACCGGTCAATTTCGTCCAGGTGCTGCCGCCGTCGGTCGACTTAAAGAGCCCGTCATCGGCACCGCCGCTGACCGTCGTCCACGGCTTGCGTTCGAAGTGCCACATTCCCGCGAAGATCACGTTGGGATTCTTCGGATCCATTGCGAGATCGGAGGCGCCGCTGCGATCGCTCAGATAGAGCGTCTTCTTCCAGGACTTTCCGCCGTCGTTCGTCACGTAGACGCCGCGGTCGGCACTGGGAGCAAAGACGTCGCCGAGCGCTGCAACGACGATGTGGTTTGAGTTGCGTGGATCGATGATAAGGCGAGTGATCGACCGCGTCTTCTCGAGGCCCATCTTCTTCCAGCTCTTGCCGCCGTCGGTCGACTCATAGACGCCGCCGCCTGGGATCACATCGTTGCGGGGATTGCCTTCACCGGTTCCAACCCAGACGGTCTGCTCGTTGTTCGGGTCGATCGCGATGTAGCCGATCGACGCGACCGGCTCTTTCTCGAACACGGCTTGCCACGTTTGGCCCCGATCCGTCGTCTTCCATACGCCGCCGCCCGCCGCGCCGGCGTAGTAGAGATTGGGATCTTTCGCCGTTCCGGCGACGACGCTCGCGCGCCCGCCGGGTAGTGCGGGGCCGATCTCGCGCCACTTCATGTCTTGGTAGACCGGCTTTGCCGTCGGCACGGGCGAGGGCGTCGCCGAGGGTGACGCAGACGGCGAAGCCGCGGCAACGAGTGCCGCAGCAAACACAAACGGAATCAAAGTGCTCCTCCGATAAGCAGCAGTTGCTCTCTACTATAGGGGAGACGGCGTCAAAAAATCTTCAGAGCGCCGCCGCACGGGGCTCCCCAGCCGTTCATCTTCCTTACAAAGTGACAATGTTGCCGGCGCGGCATCCGATGAATAGATCAGATGCTTGCGCTTCTTTTTGCCGTGCTCTTGCCTGTTACGGCCGTCGACGCGTCCAGCGGCAGCTCGCTGACCGTTCCCGTCTCCGTCTCCCCAGTCGCCGGCTCGGCGAACGAGGTTCGGGTCGTGGCCGACGGTTGGGATCAACGGTACGCCTCTTTTCACGGCACGTTCCCCTCGGGCTCGGTCCCGCGCCGAATCGCGCTTCTTCGCCTGACCGACGACGAACGCAACGCCGTCGTTCGCGTGAACGCCTTTCGACGGCGGTTCGGCCTGGCGCCACTGCACGTTGACGAAAACCTCATGGAAACGGCCCGATACTGGGCAACGCAAGAACGGCGTTCCGGCCGCATCGGCCACACCTGCGCAGCGCTCGGTTCTCCCGCCGGCTGCATCGAGTTCAACGCCTACTTCCATCGCCTGCCCGGGGCACCCGCTGACTGGTTCTCCGGCCAAAATGCCGCGTTCGATACGTACTCGACATGGGGCGCTCCGGTCTCCGGTTTTGAGAACGAAGAAACCGCGACCACCGGTGAGCGCGGTCACTTTCTCAATCTCGTCGATGCCTCGCGCTGGATTGGGCTGGGCGAAACACGCGTTCCCGGGTATGGTTCATACTTCGCGATGAACTTGATGTAGAAGGCGATCCTTCCTTACAAGCGTAACACCGCGATGAGCCGCTTCGCGAAAAGGAGGCTTCCGTGAATCGCAAACAAGCTCTCACCAATCTCGTTGTGCTGCCCGCACTGGCGGGACTCATTGCCGCGTCAACGGGTACTGCGCAGGCGAAGGGTTCCAAATCGCAGTTCAAATATCAAGACAAGCCCAACGGCAAGCAGAAGTGCTCGGGATGTTCGCTCTTCCTTCCGGGTAAGACGGCTACAGCAAATGGAGCATGCAAAGTCGTCGAGGGCAGCATCAGTCCGAATGGCTGGTGCACCGCATTCGCGCCGAAGCCGTAGAGCGATCGAGTCGTGGCGCGGATAGCCGGCGTCGCGACCGCCGTTCCCCCGCACGTCCTCGAGCAGGATGAGATCGGCGCGCGAGTCCGCGCGCAATTCAGTCAGTCAGCAGTCGTCCAGCGCTTGATGCCGGTGTTTGCCAACACCGGCATCAAGCGACGCTATTCGTGCGTTCCGGTTGACTGGTATTACGAGCCGCACGATTGGCGCGATCGCAATGCGATCTACCTCGAGTCGGCGGTCCGCCTTCTTCAAGATGCAGCGCAGCGCGCCTTAGCGCGAGCGCAGTGCCGCGCCGAGGATATCGACACGCTCGTCGTCGTGTCGACCACCGGCATCGCGACGCCGAGCCTCGACGCGCTACTGATGGAACGCATGCCGTTCAAACGTTCGGTCCGTCGTCTTCCGGTCTTCGGGTTGGGTTGCGTCGGAGGAGCGATCGGCCTCGCGCGTGCCGCGACGATGGCCGATGCATATCCGCAGTCCAACGTCCTTCTGCTCGTTATCGAACTGTGCGCGCTCTGGTTTCGTCGCGACGAAGTAACCAAGAGCAACATCGTCGCAACCGCGCTCTTCGGCGACGGTGCATCCGCCGCCGTTCTCTGCAGCGGCGACGACGGCGATGGCCCACGCGTGACGGGCAGCGGCGAATACACGTTTGCGTCGACGCTCGACATCATGGGCTGGGAGGTCGCAACGGACGGGCTGAGCGCGATTTTTTCGCGCGACATTCCGGCGTTGGTCTCCACCGAGCTACGCGCCGTGGTCGACGCGTATCTCGACGGCTACGGACTTACGCGCGCGCAGATCGATACGTTTCTCTCGCATCCGGGTGGAACCAAAGTCCTCGATGCGCTCGAGCACGCGTTCGGAATCGAAAGCGGCGCGCTGGTTGACTCGCGCGCGATTCTCGAAGAGTACGGCAACATGTCCGCGGTCACGCTGCTATTCGTCCTCGAACGCGCGATGTACGAGGGCGCGCTGGCCGCGCAGCGGCGTCGCGCGCTTCTGACGGCGATGGGCCCCGGGTTTACGGCCGCTTTCGTAACGCTCGAGTGATTCTCTATTTCATTCTTGCGCTGGTCGCCGCGCAGCGCCTCGTCGAAGTCTGGTATGCCGCCCGAAATACGCGCCGGCTGCTCGCGCGCGGTGCGGTCGAAATTGCGCCGTGGCAGCATCCACTGTTTATCGCGCTGCATGCAGGCTGGCTGCTTTCGCTCGCGCTATTCGTTCCGCCGTCGCGCATCCCGAACGGTTGGATGCTTGCGGCATTTGCGCTGCTGCAATGCGCGCGACTCTGGGTGCTCGTCACGCTCGGACCGTTCTGGACGACGCGAATCGTATCGCTCCCCGATGCGCCGCTCGTGCGGGCCGGACCATACCGCTTTATGCGTCACCCGAACTATGGCATCGTCGTGTGTGAGATCGCGCTGTTGCCCGCCGCCTTCGGGGCGTGGTCGATCGCGATCATCTTTTCGCTCGCAAATGCGGTGCTGTTGACGCTGCGCATCCGCAGCGAGAACGATGCACTCGCCGCGCGCGAGCACCTAGCGCGGTGACGCTAAGCGCAGGATGTCCTTCACCTTGCTGGCCCACTCGACGGGATGGCGTAACGGAACGTCGCCGTTGACCCGGTAGACGTTACGGCGCCCTTCCTTTTCCTTTTCGATCACGCCGGCGGCTTCCAGGTCGACCAGGATCTGCGCGACGGCGCGCTCGGTGATGCCGACCACTTTCGCCAAATCGCGGATGCGTAGGTCGGGTTCGCGCGCGAGTGCGATCGCTACATGCGCGTGATTGCTCAAGAACGTCCACCCCAAACGCGGCTCCATCGCTGCTACTTCAACCCCTTGACCCCGCATGCCTATACATGTTATACAAAACATGCAAATCATTTCATGTTTTGAGCTTCAAGGAGTTTTGAATGGCCATCGAATCGCCGCTGTCCCCCTCAACTCGCGTGCGGGTTCCGATCGCCGTTGCCGCGGGCGACGGCATCGGCCCCGAAATTACGTCGGCGGTGATGACGGTGCTGCGCGAGGCGGGTGCCGCCCTCGATTACCGAACCGTCGAACTTGGCGAGCGCGTATACCGCCGCGGCGTGCCCAGCGGTATCGAGGACGAGACGCTGGAGCTGCTCAGCCAGACCGGCGTGCTCCTCAAGGCCCCAATCACGACGCCCCAAGGCGGCGGCTTCAAGAGCCTCAACGTCACGATTCGCAAGATGTTCGGTCTGTACGCCAACGTGCGCCCGTGCCGCCCGCTCTCGCCGTTCGTCGCGACGCTGCATCCCGACATGGACGTCGTGATCGTGCGAGAAAATGAGGAAGACGTCTACGGCGCGATCGAGCACCGGCAAACCCAAGACGTCACGCAGTGCCTGAAGCTGATCACGCGCAGCGGATCCGAGCGAATCATCCGCTACGCGTTCGAGTATGCACGCGCAAACCGTCGCAAACGCGTGACGTGCTTTAGCAAAGACAACATCATGAAGATCACGGACGGCCTCTTCCATCAGGTCTTCCGCGAGATCGCCGCGCAATACGACGACATCGAATCGGATCACATGATCATCGACATCGGTACCGCGAAGCTCGCGACGCAACCCGAGCGGTTCGACGTCATCGTGCTGCCGAATCTCTACGGCGACATTCTCTCCGACGTCGCGGCGGAACTGTGCGGGTCGATCGGTCTGGCCGGTTCGTCGAACATCGGTGACGGCTTCGCGATGTTCGAGGCGGTTCACGGTTCTGCGCCCGACATCGCCGGAACCGGTACCGCAAATCCGTCCGGCTTGCTCAACGCCGCGGTGATGATGCTCGTGCATGTCGGTCAAACGGATGTCGCGCAGGCGATCCAAGACGCCTGGCTGACGACGATCGAAGACGGACTGCATACGCGCGACATCTTCGGCGCGCACAGCAAGCGCTGCGTCTCGACCAGCGAATTCGCGCAGGCGATCGTAGAACGCCTCGGAATGCGTCCGCGCACGCTGCAATCGCCGGCGGTCGGAACGGAAGTGTCGGTTCCGGCGTCCGCGCACCACGAGGCGCCGCGCGCGCAGAAGAGCCGCATCGGCGTCGACGTCTTCCTCGACTGGAATGGCGAAGCACGCGAGTTAGGAAACCGGCTCGCCGCACTCGCGACGCCGCTGCAGCTCGAGATGATCACGAACCGCGGCACGCAAGTGTGGCCGCGCAGCAGCGAACTGACCCGCTGCGTCGATCACTGGCGCTGCCGTTTTCTCGGCAACGGAACGATCACGTCGCGTGAGATGCTCGCGACGATGAACGCGGTCGATGAGGCCGGCTTCGACATCATCAAGACCGAGGGGCTCTTCGAGTTCGACGGCAAAGCCGGCTTCTCGCGCGGGCAAGGCCAGTAGCGCACTCAGGCGCCGCAACAAAAACATCCCGGCTCGAAAGAGCCGGGATGTTTTTGTTCCGAATCCACAGCGATCTGCTAGACGACCTCGAAAAGCCCCGCCGCGCCCATGCCGCCGCCGACGCACATCGTCACGACGACGTACTTGACGCCGCGGCGCTTGCCTTCGATCAACGCGTGCATCGTCATGCGGGCACCGCTCATTCCGTACGGATGACCGATGGAGATTGCGCCGCCATCGACGTTGAAGCGATCGTTGGGGATGCCCAACGCGTCACGACAATAGACCGTCTGCACCGCGAAGGCCTCGTTGAGTTCCCACAGACCGATGTCATCGATCGATAAGCCGTGCGCCTTGAGGAGTTTCGGCACGGCGTACACCGGACCGATTCCCATTTCACCCGGCTCGCATCCCGCGACGGCAAAGCCGCGGTAGATGCCCAACGGCTGCAGTCCGCGCTGCTCGGCAAGCTTTGCATCCATCAGCACGACGGCAGCGGCGCCGTCGGAGAGCTGCGATGAGTTGCCGGCCGTAATCGACGTATCTTTGATTCCCGGAACGGCGCCTTTGAGCTGCGAGAGGCCTTCGAGCGTCGTATCCGCGCGATTGCCCTCGTCCTTACGCAGGACGACGTGCTCTTCGGAGACTCTGCCGCTCTCTTTGTCCGCAACGTACTTCCACGACGGCAGTTCGACGATTTCGGCATCGAAACGTCCGGCGTCCTGACCCGCGGCGGTACGCTGCTGCGATTGCAATGCGTACTCGTCCTGCGCTTCACGCGAGACCTTGTACTTCTTCGCGACGTTATCGGCCGTGTAGAGCATCGGCATGTACACATCCGGCGTATGGCGCAGAAGCCACTCTTCGGTGTAGTACTTCATGTTGAGATCGTTCTGCACCATCGAGATCGACTCGACGCCCCCGCCGACGACGACGTCGGCATGATCGACGATGACGCGCTTTGCGGCTGCCGCAATCGCATCGAGACCCGATGCGCAGTACCGGCTGACCGTTTGACCGGAAACGGTCACCGGGCACCCGGCACGAAGCGCCGCCGTGCGACCGATGTTATTTCCGGTTGCGCCTTCGGGAAGACCCGACCCGATTACCACGTCCTCGACTTCGGACGGATCGACGTTCGCGCGCTTGAGCGCCTCGGCGACGACATGACCGGCCATCGTTGCGCCGGCGGTTTGATTGAACGCTCCGCGGAATGCACGGCCGATCGGCGTACGCGCGGCTGAGACGATAACCGCCTCACGCATGGACGAGTTCTCCCTTTGTGTAATCAGCAAACGTACCGCCGCGTTCGGCGATCTCTTTGAGCAGCGGCGCCGGCTCCCAGCCGAATTCGCGCACGCGATCGTAGACGTGTTTGACGCCGACTTCGTCCGCGTACCACATCGGGCCGCCGTGATGGGGCGGGAAGCCGTACCCGTACACGTAGACGATGTCGATATCGCCGGGCCGCAGCGCCACGCCGTCTTCGAGCAGATACGCACCGCGATTGATCAACGCGAACGTCAAGCGGTCGAGAATCTCTTGGTCCGACACCTCGCGCGGCGCAATGCCGGCCTTTTGCGCTTCTTCTTTGAACAGCGCTTCGATTTCCGGATCCGGAATCGGTTCGCGTCCTTTGCCGACGGCCTTGTCGTACTTGAAGTATCCGGCCATCGTCTTTTGTCCGAGGCGCTTCATCTCGACGAGGCGGTCGATCACGTTCGTGCGGCCTTTCGCGACGTCGGGACGCGCCTTGGCGATGTGCCACGCGACGTCGATGCCGGAAAGGTCGCCCATGGCAAACGGCCCCATCGGGAAGCCGAACTTCTTGGCGACCGCGTCGATGCGCGCCGGCGAAATGCCCTCTTCGGCCAATTCCCCGGCTGCCTTCGCATAGTCGAAGACCATGCGATTGCCGATGAAGCCGAACGCGTTGGCCGAAAGAACGGCCGTCTTCTTCAACTGTTTGCCGAGCTTGAACGCGGTTGCAATCGTTTCCGGCGACGTATCCTTCCCGCGCACGATTTCGAGCAACGGCATGATGTTCGCAGGCACGAAGAAATGCAATCCGATGAATTTGTCGGGGCGCTTGGTCACCGACGCCATCTCATCGATATCGAGCGTCGAGGTGTTCGACGCGAGAATGCCTTCCGGCTTGACGATCGTGTCGAGCTTCTTGAAGACTTCTTTCTTGACGTCCATACTCTCGAAGACCGCTTCGACGACGACGTCCGCATCGGCGAGTTCATCGTATTCGTGCGTGAACTGGATCGACTGACCGAGCTTCCACGCTTCTTCCTGCGTCATGCGACCCTTCTGGACCTGATACATGAACATGCCGAACACGGTTTGCTTGGCTTTGTCGACGGCTTCTTCGTTCGAATCGATGACCGCGACCGGAATTCCGGCCTGCGCGAACGTGATCGCGATGCCCGTTCCCATCGTGCCGGCGCCGATAACGCCCGCTTTTTTGATCTCGAGCGGCTTTGCGGCGGGGAGACCGGGGATCTTCGAGAGTTCGCGTTCGGCGAAGAACACATGACGCAGCGCGAACGACGGCGCGGAACGCGCAAGCTGTTCGAAGAGGCGTGCTTCACGCGCGATTCCGAACTCGAACGGCAACTCGAACGCCGCTTCGACCGCGTCGATCAGTTTGTGCGCCGCAAAACCGCCGTTGTCTTCCGGCGGCACCATCTTGTGCGCCTGCGAAACGACGAACGGCTCGGCCTGCGGCGTGATGCCTTTCCCGAGTTCGACTTTGCGTTTCGACACGCGGCGTTTGGGCGGGTTGGTCGCGGCCAGTTTAAGCGCGGCATCGACGGGATTGCCCTCCACGACGTCGTCGATGATGCCCTTCTCTTTGGCCTCGTCCGTCTTGACGTTGCGGCCCTTGAGCATGATGTCGAGCGCATCTTGCGCGCCGACTAAACGCGGCAGACGCTGCGTGCCGCCCGCGCCGGGCAGCAAACCGAGTTTGATCTCGGGCAATCCGACGCGCGCGTTCTTATCGGCGATGCGGTAATCGCATGCGAGCGCGAGTTCCAGGCCGCCGCCGAGCGCGTTCTTTTCGATCGCGGCGATAAACACTTTGTCGCTTCTCTCGACGGCCGCGATCACGTCGCGAATCGTACGCGTCTCGGGCGTCGGTTCGATCGAAAAGTCGTTGATGTCCGCGCCGGCCGAGAAGATGCCGTTGGCACCGGTAAAGACGACCGCCTTGACGCTCGGGTCGGCCGAGGCCGCTTCGACGATCGGGAGCAGTTCGCCCGAAAGCGCGAACGAGAGGGAGTTGACGGGCGGATTATCGAGGGTGATAATCCGCACCGCGTCTTGGTCTTGTGTCCGAATAAAAGCCATCGTTCTTTCCGATTAGGCGGTCGCCATCGATTTGCGATCGAGTTCGAAAGCATCTTCGGGCAGCGTCATCACGTCGCCGGCGCCGTCGATGATCTGGCGCTTGTACCACGCCGCTTGCGTGAGCACGTGCGTCGCGTAGAACTTCGCGGTCGTGATCTTGGCCGCGTAGAACGGGTCGTTGTCTCCGGCGGCAATCTTCTCGGCGGCAACCTTCGCCGCGCGCGTCATCTGCCACGCACCGGCGACCACGCCCCAGAGCTTGAGATACGGAACCGACGCGGCGAAAGCTTTGCGAAGGTCGCCCATCGCGCTCATGCCAATGAACTGCGACGTCTCGTTGATCGTCGCGAGCGACTTGAGCAGCGATTCGCCCAGCGCTTTGACGTCGGCGTTGTCGTGCGCCGCCGCTTCCTTTGCAAACGCCTCGATGCGCTTGCCGACGCCGGTCGCCGTCGCGCCCATGTCGCGAATCAGCTTGCGGCCGACGAGGTCCAGGGCTTGAATGCCGGTCGTGCCTTCGTAGATCGTCGTAATGCGCACGTCGCGGTACTGCTGCGCGATACCGGTCTCTTCAACGTAGCCCATGCCGCCGAAGATCTGAAGCGCGGTCGAGCACAGGTCGATTGCGTTTTCGCTGCTCCACGCCTTGACGATCGGAATCATGAATTCGACGAACGCCTTGTGCTCTTTGCGGACTTTCTCGTCGGGATGCTTGTGCGCGAAGTCGAGCGAGGCTGCCGTCACGTAGGCAAGCGCGCGCATCGCTTCGAGGTTTGCCTTCTGCCACATCAGCATGCGGCGCACGTCGGGATGCTCGATGATGCGCACGGGCGTCTTGCTGCGCGTGGCGGCATCGGACATCTGCACGCGCTCCTTCGCGTACTCGAGCGAGTGCTGGTAGGCGCGATCGGCAACCGCGTACGCCTGCACGCCGACCGAGAACCGCGCGGCATTCATCATGATGAACATGTACTCGAGACCGCGATTGGCTTCACCGACGAGGTATCCGACCGCGCCTTTGCCCTTCTCGCCGAACTTCATCGTGCAGGTCGGGTTGCCGTTGATCCCGAGCTTGTGCTCGATGCCCGCGCAGATCACGTCGTTCGCTTCGCCGAGCGATCCGTTGTCGTTCACGAGGATCTTCGGCACGATGAACATCGAGATGCCCTTGGTTCCCTCGGGCGCATCGGGCAGACGTGCGAGAACGAGGTGGATAATGTTCTCGGCCATGTCGTGCTCGCCGAACGTGATGAAAATCTTCTCGCCCGTGATGAGGTAATGATCGCCTTCCGGGACGGCCTTGGCGCGCACTTGCGCGAGGTCCGAGCCGGCTTGCGGCTCCGTAAGGTTCATCGTTCCGGTCCACTTGCCCGAGACCAGATTCGGAATGTACTTCGTTTTTTGGTCGTCGCTGCCGGCGAGTTCGATCGCTTCGATCGCGCCCTGATTGAGGAGCGGACCGTTGGCGAAGCCGATATTCGACGCGTTCCACATTTCGAGGGTCGGCCCGAGCAACAGCTGCGGTAGGCCTTGGCCGCCGTACTCTTCGGGCACCGGCAGACCGATCCAACCGGCGTCCGCAAACTTTTTATACGCTTCTTTGAAGCCTTTGGGCGTCGTCACCTTACCGTCGACGAACGTACAGCCTTCTTTATCCGCAATGCGGTTGAGCGGATCGAGCACGCCCGTCGCAAACGATCCCGCTTCTTCGAGAATCGATTCCCACACGTCGGCGGCTTCTTCGTATCCCGGCAGCTTCGCGACGTCATCGATGCCTGCAAGTTCTTTCAATACGAACTGCATGTCGCGTAATGGGGCTTGGTAGGTGCTCATGCTCGTTAGTCTCTCCTCCGCAGCGTGTGCGGCTTTTTACTGTACGTAGAGTTCGCGTCGCAGCCGGGCGATCGACCCGGCGAGCGTATCGAGATACGGCAACATCCCCGCTTTGATCCGTTCGAGTCGTTCACGGCCCGCGTCGGTGATGCGGTAGTTCCGGCGGGAACGCTTGGTCGGGTGCTCCCACTCGCCGACGATGAAGCCGCGCTCTTCTAAACGGCGCAACAACGGATAGATCGTGTTTGTATTCACGGCCAGCAGACCGGAGCAAATCGCCTCGATTCGCGCCATCAGGCCGGATCCGTGATCGGGTTGTTGGGCGAGCAGGTGGAGGACGAGGACCGGAAAGACGGTCTTCGACTTGATCGGACCCTTGACGATGCCCTCGGCCGCTGCCGGGGGCGCCACTACTGCCTTCGCCATGATAGATAGATTATTATTAAAACTAATAAGCCTGAAAATTTCAAGGGCTGGGGCGACCTTTGTCGCCATGGACGGTCACGACCGGGATCGGGCTCTCGCGGACGACCTGCTCGCAGGCGCTCCCGAGCACGGCCCGAGCAAGCCCTTTGCGCCCGTGAGTGCC
>DASSZO010000211.1:0-10177 GCA_035702815.1 Candidatus Aquilonibacter sp.
TCTTCGACCTGCGCCGCCCAGACGCGGAACGCTTCGTTCGTCGCATCCTTGAGCGTACGCGTACCGCTGTCGACGGCATGCAGCGTCGCACCGAGCAGTTTCATGATGTAGACGTTGAGCGCTTGACGTTCAACGTCGACCGCCCCCATGTATACGTCGACCGGAAAACCGAGCTTGGCACCGACTGTCGCCGTTGCAACGCCGTGCTGGCCGGCACCGGTCTCGGCGATCAGCCGGGATTTGCCCATGCGCCGGGCCAGCAACGCTTGCCCGACCGTATTGTTGATCTTGTGAGCGCCGGTGTGATTGGTGTCCTCACGCTTGAGAAGCAACGTGCCCGACGACGGCTTTCCGAAACGCTCCGCCGCGTAGAGCGGCGACGGGCGCCCCACGAAGTCGCGCAACGTTTCGTCATACTCGCGCCAGAACTCCGGATCGGCGAAGGCCCGCTCCACTTCGCGCTCGAGCGTTTCAAGCGCATCGACGAGAACTTCGGGAACGAACCGTCCGCCGAATTCACCAAAGTAGCCGCGTGTGTCAGGCCGCTGCATCGCTCTCCCGTACCGCGCGCACGAACGCGCGCATCTTCGCAAGGTCTTTATGCCCGTCGGTTTCGATTCCGCTGCGGACGTCCACGCCGAACGGGCGTACGGCGCGAACGCATGCCGCAACGTTGTCCGGCGTCAACCCGCCGGCAACCATTACGGGACGCCATCGTGCGAGCTGGGTGATATTGCTCCAGTCGAACGTCAACCCGGTCCCACCGTATTTGCCCGCGACGCGCGTATCGAACAGCATCAGCGACGGCGCGTACCGGTCGCAGATGCGAAGCATCTCGCTCGGGCTTTCATCGCCGACACCGATTGCCTTAATGACCGTAGCATCGATCGAGGTTGCAAAACCCGGCGGTTCATCTCCGGACAGTTGCACGAGAACGTTCGGCAAGAGGTCGCGGACGCGGGCGATCTCATCGCGCGTTGGATTCACGAATACGGCAACCGGCGTAATCTGCGGCGGGATGCGGCCCGCAATTTCGCGCGCAGCCTCCCACCGAATTCGACGTGGCGATTCGGCAAAGATCAAGCCCACGGCGTCGGCGCCGGCATCGAGTGCGAGCTCGACGTCGGTCCAGGAAGTCGCGCCGCAGAACTTAATGCGCGTAGACACGTTTAAGCGACGAAATGAGGTCTTCGGGATTCTCGGCGCGCATCAGCGCTTCGCCGATGAGAAATCCCTTCGCCCCTGCTTTGCGCAGGCGCTCCATATCGGCCGAGCTGCCGACACCGCTCTCGCTGATCGCAAACACGCTTTTCGGAACCAGCGGTAAGATGTGTTCTCCAACGGCCAGATCGGTGATCATCGTGCGGAGATTACGATTATTGACCCCGACAAGATTGACGTCGAACTCGAGCGCGCGCGAAAGGTTCTTGACGTCGTGCACTTCGACGAGCACGTCGAGCCGGTACTCTTTGGCTTCCTCGAGACACGCTTGAATCTGTTCGTCACGCAGACCGCCCACGATGAGCAAGATGCAATCCGCGCCGTACGCAGCCGATTGCGCCACCTGATAGGGATGGGTGAGAAAGTCCTTGCGCAAGAGCGGAAGCGTCGTTTTTGCGCGCACCGCGGGAACGAAGTTGAGGTCGCCTAAAAAATGATCGCTTTCCGTCAAAATGCTGATGGCATCCGCCCCCGCGCGCTCGTACCGTTCCGCGATCGCGACGGCATTAAAGTCGCGCGCGATGAGGCCGGCCGACGGCGACGCACGCTTGATCTCCGTGATCAAGGCGCTTCCCCGTTGCTCTTTGAGCGCGTCAAGGAATGGGCGCCGTGACGATACGCTCGCTTTTGCGCGCTCGCGCATCACGGCGTACGGCTCCTTGGCCATCTCGTCTTCGAGATGCTGGGCTTTCGCGGCGTAGATCTTCTTGAGGACGTCGTTCTCAGCCATGAATGGCGTGCTCCTTGGCTCGTTCGTAGGTGCGAAGCGCATCGCCCGACGCGATGATCGCCCGCGCGCGTTCGAGCGCGTGATGTAGCGTTTGGTCTAACCCGCAGGTATGAAGGACGAGCGCCGCATTGAGTGCGACGACGTCGGAGCGCGGCGAACGTTCGCCGGCGAGAAGGGAGAAAAAAGCGTCGCGGCATGCATCAACGCTGCCGCCGACGATCGACGCAAGCGGCGTCGTAATGCCGAACTCGTTCGGATCGATGGTCCACGACCGCTCGCCCCGCTCGTCAAATGAAAACACGCGCGTGGGCGCATCGCCGGCGACTTCGTCAATCCCGTTCTCGCCGTGTACGATCGCGCCGCGCTCGACGCCCAGGCCGCGCAACACCTTGCCCATGAGTTCCAGCAGATGCGCACGCGCCACGCCGACGACCTGCACGGTCGCTGCAGCGGGGTTGGTGAGCGGCCCAAGCACGTTAAAGACGGTTCGCACGCCGAGCTCTCGACGGATCGGCGCGACGTTCTTCATCGCGGGATGATAGCGCGGGGCGAATAGAAACGCGAAATTGCTTCGCTGCAACATGGCCGCCGCGCGATCGGGCGCGACGTCGAGCGGCAAGCCGGTAGCTTCGAGGACATCGGCGCTGCCGCACGCGCTCGACGCCGCGCGGTTTCCATGTTTGGCAACCGGAACGCCCGCCGCCGCGACGACGAGCGACGCCATCGTCGATACGTTGATCGTGTCCGCGCCGTCGCCACCGGTGCCCACGACGTCGACGACCTGCTCGAGGCCGTGGTTGACGTGGAGGCTGCGTTCGCGCATCGCGCGGGCGGCTCCAACGATCTCGTCGATGTGCTCGCCCTTCGACGCCAGCGCAACGAGCACGCCGGCGCCTTGTGCGACCGTGAATTCACCGTCCATGATCGCGCCGATCAGATCGGCGCTTTCCGGTTGCGATAAGTGTTCGCCGGCGATCAGGCGGCGAAGCAGCGGCGCGTAATCCATGCGGTTATAAAAGACACGCGGCGACCCGAAGGCGTTTCGGATCGCCGCATGTAGACGGAATCGAGTCGGTACTACTCGGTGTCAATTATCGAACGAGTTCGATGAGGCTCAGTTCCGCGGCATCACCGGGACGCACGCGCGTCTTGGTGATCCGAGTGTAGCCGCCCGAGCGGCCTTTGAGCGCCGGCGCGATCTGTTCGACGAGCTTTTTCGCGACCGCGGGTTCGGTGATGAACTCCGAAACCTGACGGCGCGCGTGAAGGTCGCCGCCCATGGCGGTCGTGATCAGACGCTCGACAACCTTGCTGATTTCCTTCGCCTTGGTCGTCGTGGTTTCGATCTTCTCGTGTTTGAAGAACGACGTCGCGAGGTTGCGCAGCAGCGCCTTGCGATGACCGTCCGTACGCGAAAGACGTTTATAAGCGATTTGGTGCGGCATTACTCCGTTTCCCGATGCGTCCTAGCTCTGACGCAGCGAGAGCCCCCTCTCTGCAAGAACTTGTTTGATTTCGTCGAGCGACTTGCGTCCGAAGTTGCGCATCTTCATGATCTCGTCTTCGGTGAGATCGAGAAGTTCGGACACCTTCGAGATACCTGCGCGCTTGAGGCAGTTGAACGAACGAACCGATAGGTTGAGCGTCTCGACGGGGATGTCCCATTCGTTCGGCGGCGCTTCGGGCAGCGGCTCTTCGCGATTGGTGAATCCGACGAAGAGGTCGAGCTGCTCTTGCATGATCGTCGCGGCCGTCGCGAGCGCGTCGTCCGGCGTGATCGATCCGTTCGTTTCGATTTCGATCGTAAGGCGATCGAAGTCGACGCTCTGACCGACGCGCGTGTCGTCGACCGTGAAGTTGACCTTGCGGATCGGCGAGAAGATCGAGTCGAGCGGGATCAGTCCGATCATGTGCTCGATATTGCGCTGCTTGTCGGCCATGACGTAGCCGCGGCCCTTTTCGATTCCGATCTCCATCGAGAGCTTCGCGTCCTTGGACGAAAGCGTCGCGAGGTGGAAGTTCGGGTCCAGGATCTCGACGTCGGCATCCGGCGCAATGTCGGCTGCGGTCACGTCTTTGGGACCCTGCACCGAGAGGTTGAGCACACGCGGTTCGTCGCTGTTGAGCTTGACCGGCAACCCCTTGAGGTTGAGCATGAGCGCGATCGTATCTTCGACCATTCCCGGAATCGTCGAGAACTCGTGCAGCACGCCGTCGATCTTCATATACGTCACCGCTGCGCCCGGAATCGAGCTGAGCAGAATGCGACGCAGTGCGTTTCCGAGCGTGATGCCGAATCCACGTTCCAGCGGCTCGATCACGAACTTCGCGTAATTCTCACGACGTTCGCGAACTTCGATCGCTGCACCGGTGGGCGTTTCAAGGATATTCATCTGGTTCGTTCGTCCTTTGTTGCTATTTACGTTATCCGCCCTGCGGTCTCAGGATGACCCCTGTCATCCTGAGCTTGTCGAAGGACGATCGTACGCCTAATAGCGGATGGGTTTGTATCTGTTGTCTACTAGCGGCTGTAGAATTCGACGATCAATTGTTCGTCGACGGGCGTGTCGATCTGCTCGCGCGACGGGAGTTGAAGAACTTTGCCGCTGTTTTCGGCATCGTTCCACTCGAGCCACTCCGGAGGACGGCGCGAACGCGCGACTTCCAAGTTCGCTTCGAAAACCGGCGCTTTGAGGCTGCGCTCACCGATCGAGATCACGTCGCCCGGCTTCACGATGATCGACGGCACGTTGACGATCTTGCCGTTGAGACGGAAGTGACGGTGCGTGACGAGCTGACGCGCTTGCGAGCGGCTGGTCGACAGGTTCAAGCGGTAGATGACGTTGTCGAGACGGCGCTCCAGCAACTGGAGGAACGTGCGGCCGGTCTGACCCGGAACGCGCGCCGCTTCGCGGAAATAGTTCGCGAACTGCGTCTCGTGCACGCCGTAATAGCGGCGCATCTTCTGCTTCTCGCGCAGTTGACGGCCGTATTCGGAAATCTTCGTCCGCGTCTTGCCGGCAGTCTTTTGACCCGGCGCCGTGCCGCGGCGTTCGACCGCGCATTTTTTGCTCAGGCAGCGATCGCCTTTGAGGAACAGTTTGATCTTTTCGCCGGTCTTGCTCGCGGCCGTTTCACGACGGCACAGGCGGCAGACGGGTCCAATATATCGCGACATCTATAAAACTCTCTTCAGCTTACACGCGGCGCCGCTTGGGCGGGCGGCAACCGTTATGCGGGATGGGCGTAACGTCTTTGATCATCGTAATTTCGAGGCCGGCGGCTTGCAGCGAACGAATCGCGGCTTCGCGTCCGGCGCCCGGGCCTTTGACGAGCACTTCGGTGCTCTTCATGCCGTGATCCATCGCCTTGCGCGCGGCCGACTCGGCGGCCATCTGCGCTGCGAACGGCGTGGACTTCTTCGAACCCTTGAAACCAAGGTTTCCGGCCGAGGCCCACGAGATGACGTTGCCGTGCGGATCCGTGATCGTGACGATCGTATTGTTGAACGACGCGTGCACGTGAGCGACGCCCGATTGGACGTTTTTAACTTCACGCTTTTTGCGCGTCTTGGTTTGCTTTTTGGCAGCCAACGGATAACTCCAGGATTTTTCCTAAACTCCAAACGATGGAGCTGTCGTCGCCTCGACCGGTGCAGTCTCGCTCGCGCGAGAGGCCCGATTTCTGTACGATGGTCCCGGCGAAAGACCAAAGGCGCCCATCAGAGCGCGGTACCGCGTCGCTGCCTGAAGAGAGAGGGCAGCGCCAAGGCGGTATCTTACCGCAGGCGCCGCCCTGCGTCAACCGCCTACGCCGTCGCCGCGGCCGCTTGCTTTTCCAGGTGAAGCACCTCGGCCGTCATATCGCGGACCTCGCGGCAGAGCGCCGCGTCCTTGTCGATGGACTGGCCGTACGACGGGATCATCGTCTTGATCGTCGCGGCCCAGCCCGGCATCCGGTCCTTATAGAGCCGTCCCATCACGTCGAGCATGACGGCAACGGCGACCGAAGCGCCGGGCGACGCCCCCAGAACTGCGGCGAGCGACCCATCGGCAGCCGAGACCACCTCCGTGCCGAACTGCAGCTTACCGCCGGCCTTTTTGTCGGGCATGATGACCTGGACGCGCTGTCCGGCCACGATGAACTGCCAATCGTCCGGGTTCGCCTCGGGGAAGTAATCCTTGAGCGCCTGGTATTTGGCTTCTTTTGACTCGAGCACCTGACCGATCAAGTACTTGGTCAAGTCGAAGTTGTCGCGCCCGACGGCCAGCAAGGGTCCGATGTTGTCGCCTTTAACGGAGGTAAAGAGGTCCGCGAGCGAGCCGTGCTTGAGGAACTTTGTCGAGAAGCCGGCATAGGGTCCGAACAGCAGCGAACGCTTCCCGTCGACATAGCGCGTGTCGAGATGCGGCACGGACATGGGCGGCGCGCCGACCGAGGCCTTGCCATAGACCTTCGCCAGATGGCGGTCGACGACGCTCTGGTCGTCGCAGCGCAGGAAGATTCCGCTGACGGGGAACCCGCCGAAGCCCTTGCCTTCCTCAATGCCGGATTTCTGCAGCAGCGGCAACGCGCCGCCTCCGGCGCCGAGGAATACCGTCTTGGCCGAGAGCGTGCGCGATGCGCCGCTCTTTTCGTCTTTGACCGTCACCGTCCAACGGCCATCGCTGGTCCGCGCAAGGCCGGTCACCCGATGCTCGTATGCGATTCCAACGCCGGGCTGGCCCTGCAGATGAGCCAGCAGCGAGCGCGTCACCGCGCCGTAATCGACGTCGGTTCCGATTCGCATGCGGGTAGCCGCCACGGGCTGTGCGGGATCGCGGCCCTCCATGATCAGCGGCATCCATTCCTTGAGCACGGCGGGATCCTCGCTGTACTCCATGCCGGCGAAGCAATGATGGGCGCTCATCGCTTCAAAGCGTTTGCGCAGGAAGCGGACGTTCTCTTCGCCCCAGACGAAGCTGATGTGCGGGACGTCGTGGATGAACGTCTCCGGGGCACCCATCGCCCCTTTGCGAACCATGTGCGCCCAGAATTGGCGCGAAAGATCGAACTGGGTGTTGACCTTAAGGGCCCGGTCGATCGTGACCGTTCCGTCCGGACCTTCGGGCGTGTAGTTGAGCTCGCACAGCGCGGCATGCCCGGTCCCTGCGTTGTTCCAGGCATTCGAGCTCTCTTCGGCCGCCGCGGGCAGCATTTCGAACATCTCGAGCGTCGTGTTCGGCTCGACTTCTTTCATCATTGCCGCGAGCGTCGCGCTCATGATGCCGGCGCCGACGAGAACTAGGTCGATCTGATTGTCAGCCATCGTAGCACTAGACTACGACTGCTGCCCCCCTGGGTTGCAATCACTTCTCCCGCAGCGGCAAGGTAAAAAGGAGCCCCGCCGTAGCGAGACTCCTTTCTTGTTTAGTTCCGGCGCCGCAAGCGGCGATCAGAGACTAAAACTTGATGCCGAGACCCGCGTACGGGCCATTCATCGAGAAGTCACCCGGTGCATTGGTCTTGTTGCGGCCATTCACGCCGGTCCAACCGAGATCGAGGAAGATCGGGCTGGTACCGAAGCCGACCGTTGCGCCGATTTGGTACTTCAAGACGTTGTAGCCGAGCGAGTAGCCGATGCCGGTGCCCGGATCCGTGAAGTTGCCCTTCACGTTGGGGTAGTACCACGCGCTACCGTAGAGCGAGAAGGGCTGATTGAGATCCGGGAGCTTTTCAGCACCGAAGCCGAAGCCTTGTTCGCGCGGATAGCCGTAGTTGCTCTGACGCCACATGTAACCGACGCCGATGTAGATGCGCGGATCGGCGACCTTGAGGCCGAAGCGGCCATCGAAGTCCGTATCGCGCGCCGTGAATGCCGGCACAGCCGTCGCTCCCGCACCACCGATCGCCGTGACGTTACAGTCAGCGGACGAACCAGCGCCGCCGGCGACAAACGTTGCGCAGTTGTGCGGATACTGGAACTGTTCGAAGTTGCCTTCGAGCATCCAGGGCAGGTTGAACGCGTTGAATTCGATCGCGCCACGAACCTGATACGAGCTCTTGCCCTTGTTACCAGGGCTGAACTCGTTGTACACCTTCGGCGAGAAGATGTAATCGCCGACAAGGAACACGTCCTTGTACGGGGTTGCAACGGGTGCCGGGGTCGGCGTCGGCGCAACCGTCGGAGCCGTCGTCGGTGCCTCGGTCGGAGCCGGGGTCGGCGGCGGCGTCGGCGGCAGATAACGCACGACGACAACTTGCTTGTCGGGAACCCATTGCACGTAGGCACCCATGCCTTCGGAGATCACGCGAACCGGCACGAGAACGCTGCCGTGGTACATCATCGGCGGCACGTCGAGCGGACGCGTTTCACCATTGATGACGACTTCGGGGCGTCCGACCGTTACGCGGACTTCGGAGCCGGGCTTGCTGACCGTCACGGTCTTCGTTCCGGCATTGTACGAAACCGTCGCGCCCATCTGTTCGAACATGGAGCGCAGCGGAATCAGAACGGTGCCACCACGCACGAGCGCAGCAAGAACGCGTCCCTGTTTGAGAACGTCAGGCTTGCTGTACACGTGATGGTCGTTAAAGAGAATCGGAATTTGACCAGACGGCGGAGATCCGAAGTTCGCCGCAGGAGCCGAACCCGCTTGCGCAACCGCAGCTTGTCCATTGTTTCCCTGCGCTTGCGACGGACCGGCGACCGCGGTGAGCCCGCACGCCGCTGCAAGCAGCGCTGCCAGGACTCCGGTGCTCAGTCGTTTCACTAAAAACCCTCCTTAGGTTTTTGCTCGTTTGATAGTGGTTTGTAATACCACCGTTCCCCTAAAACGCGGGTCCCGCTTACTTGGTTCCCGTGCAACAAGGGCCACTGGCGTTATTTCCCGACACTCTTGCCTGGTAAACGCCAAATCCACAACGAGCCGATGAGGATTTCTGAAAACGCCAGTGCGAAGGCAACCCGCGGACCGACACTTGTCGCAAGCACACCCAGCCGCTGTAAGACGGCGGTCGTGAACAGTGGCGCGACGATCTGCGGGCCGACGACGGCGATATTCCAGATGGCCATCGTCGTCGCAAGCGCCGCCGGCGGCAAGACGCGACACGCAAACGCCCAATCCGCGCAGAGAAAGATGCCCCAGCCGATGCCGGCCAATGCAATGACGATGGGAATCGCGATGGTGCTATGAAGCAACGCAAGCGCGAGCACGCACAGCCCCAGGATCGATCCACCGGCCGTGACGACAGCACGTTCGTCCAGGCGATCCGCGGGCTTTGCAGCGAGCGCTGCACCGCCCGCGCCCACGATCGTAAAGAGTAAAATGCCGATGCCGCTGGCCGTCGTGGCATCCAAGGGAAAGTGCGGCGGCAACGCGTTCTTGACGTAGAAAAACAGATAGCCGAGTAGCGTATAAAAGCCCACGTAGACAAACGCTCGCGAAACGAAGAGATCGATGAGCGGGCGAGTAACGCGCATCGGCTGTTGCGGCGGAAGCGGTTGAAGATCGACGCAGCGCAGATGGGCAACGCTCACGACGCACGACGCCACGAGCACCACCGCAATGACGCTGCCGAGCACCGGCGTGTTTCCCAAAAAAGCCGCAAGCAGTGCGCCTATCGCGTTACCGCCGCTCTGCATCCCTGCCATCCATGCCGAAGCCACGCCGATCCGCGCGAGCGGCACCGCATCGGGCAGAATCGCTTGGTACGGCCCGATGGCAACGTTCATGCCGGCTTGCAAGACGATGAACGACACAACGAACGCACCGATTGAATGTGCGGTGTAAAAGGGCAACAACGCCAAAGCTGCCATGGCGACGCCGACGACGTAAAACCCGATGCGCTTGTCGCCCCGGACGCGCCGCCGGTCGGAGATGCGTCCGACGGCAAGTTGTACGACTGCCGCAGCGATTGCGCCCGCGGTCGAGACCACGCCGAAGAGCGCGAGTGCATTCGCACCGGCGAGTTGCAACGACCGTGCTTGAAGCGAGATGCCCAGAACCGCACCCCACGCCAGTTGAATGCCAAACCACAGCACGGTCAACAGCGCCGGGTTGGCTTTGATCCTACTCATGTTCGATGGCGTAGCGATATTCATCCGCAAGATCGGCATCGAAGGCGAGTTCCGGGGCCGCACCGCGTACTGCCGCAACGTCGATACCCAGCACGTCTCTCGCGCGCGCTTCGAGCTCGGCGATCGACAATCGTTTGAGTGCAAACTTGACCAACAGCGCGGGACCC
>DASSZO010000025.1:0-24226 GCA_035702815.1 Candidatus Aquilonibacter sp.
GGTGTTGCCGCTGGCCAACAATATCCTCGCCGTGCAGAAGCTGCTCAACGATCCGAGCGTCTTTCCCGCCGTTGCAAGCGACGATCAAGACAAGCGAAAGTTGGAACTCAAGAAGCAAGTGCTGCAATCACTTGCGCAACAGCAGGCTTCGCTCGACATCCTCAACGGATTCGTCGAGACGCAAAACATGGCCGATATGCAGCACGAAGGTTTCGGATACATTCGTCAGATGGTCGGCAGCGATCAGGTCACCAAACCCGGCCAGATCGATCCGCTCGGGAATATCGCTCCGACCGCCGATCCGCAAGGACGCCCGTCGGTCTTCGACGACACCGCTATCAACGCGGGCTTGCCTCCGAACCCCTATGAAATCGATCTTTCGCGCCTACCGGGGCTGACGGTCGGGTTCAATCCGCTCAATGCATTGCGCGAAGGCGTGACCTACACGCAACAAGCCGGGAAAAAGGCTCAAGATACGCTCGCGCATACGGTCAACCAGACCGTGGCGATTTGTAAGACCGGTCAATTAGCGCCGGCGCCGGCTTCGACGCCGTAACCCAATCCCGTAAACGTCATCAGCCCTTCGAAGGGCCCATACGTCGCAAATGCGTCGCGCCAAAGCGCATCGGCGCGGGAAAGCGCGTCATCGCGTTCGGTCGTAATGCGTTTAAATGTTCCGGACATTTCGGGCGGAAGCGTCACGAGAATGTTCTGACAATCGCGCCACGTGCGCAGCGTTTTCTGAAGTTGTTTGAGCCGGGTCGCCGCTTCGAGCAAGGACGGTTCGCGCGGCGTGAAACGTTCGAGCGTGTATCGCAGGCGCCGGCACGCGACGCGAAAGTTGCGGAGTTCGCGCGCTCGGGCGGTGGATAACGCGGGCGCGAGCGTCAACACTTCCGCAAAACGCACGATCGCAATCCGCCGCATCGCGTCTTCGATGCCGCACGCCACGCTCAGGTCGATACGGCGAGCTTTCACGCGCGATACCTCAGGTGGGCGGCGGCCCGTTCGGCGTAGCGCAGCCAGTGGCGCTCCTGTTGGCGCAAGACGCGCAGCATCGGGGTTACGAGATCTTCGTCGCGATCGTCCGCCCGCTTGCGCAAGATCCGGCGCACGCCCGCGATCTCCGTTGCTTGGGCGATCGTAGAGAGCAAGCGCGCGAGCGCCTTTTGGCGGCGCGCCGGGACGAGATCCCCAAAGTCGTCGAAGAGCGAACGCAGGCGCCGGGCCGCACCGCGGAGCTCGCGCAGATGGCGGGTCGAAGCGGTTTTCAGAAACGCTCGCCGCGCGCGCATGTAGGCGCGAATCTCGCCGCGCGCCATCGATTCCACCCACGCCGCGAGGCGGCGATCGTCGGTCATGAGCGGGGGTAGTTTCTCCCTTTACAGGCGATCCCCGGCGCCCATTGACATCGAACATACGTTCGATTAGGATGATGACCCATGCTTCCCGCAGCCGCGCTTTCCGCCCCCCGCAACGAACGCTTTGAGGCGCTCAAGCAGCGGTTTGGGGTCGGCAGGCCGGCGGTGGTACCGACGCTCGATCGTGCGCTCCCGACTGGGATCGACGAGCTCGATGCGGCGTTGGGGGGCGGCCTCCCGCTCGGCTCGATCGTAACCTTCGAGGGGCGAGGAACGGCCGGGCGCTGGGGTATTGCCGCATCCGTCCTGGCCCAGGTGACGCAGCGTGGCCTCGGTGCAGTGATCGACGACGGCCATCTCTACCCGCCGTCGCTTGAAGAGGCGGGGGTCCGGCTCGACCGTCTGCTCGTCGTCCCCGCAACGACGCCGGTACGAATCGCGCGCGCAGTCGACGTTCTGCTACGTTCCCGGGTTGCCCGGGTCGTGATCATGGGGGCGACGCTCTTACGAGCCGCCGTGTGGACGCGGCTGGCGACGCTCGCGCACCGGGCAGGCGTCGTCCTCATCGTGATCGCGACGCGTGCCGCGGTGGAACTCTCGTCGGTCGCCGGGCTGCGTCTCGATTGCGCCTTCGAGCGCGCGTTTTTGCGCGGGACGCGCGGAGTGTGGGCTTCCTTTTGCGGCTTTGCGCTACGGGCCGAAGTGCGCAAACACAAGATCGCGCAACGAGGGGGAGCGTGCATTTCGCTCCGGTCGCATCTTCATGCTACGGCTTCGCCGTGAACGGAAAACGTGTGTTGCTCTGCTTGCGTATTCCCGATTACCCGCTTGCCGTCGCTCTCGCGGGAACGAGCAGCGGCGGCGATGCGCCGCTGCTGATTGCCGACCGCTTCGATCGGGGACGCGTCATCGCACTCGACGAGCGCGCGCGCAAGCATGGAGCGCGCGCCGGACAAACCGTGACCCAGGCGGCGGCGGCTGCTCCCACTGCGCGCGTTGCCGTTCACGATCCCGTTCGTTCGCGCGCGGTCTGGAATGAGGTTCTCGATCTACTCGACGGCGTGACGCCGCTCATCGACGACGTACGCGAAGGCGTTGCGTTTCTCGACATGCGCGGGATCGATGGGACGCCCGAGCGCTGGAGAAATCAGATCCACACGCTCGTGCAGCATCTCGATCTTCCCGTTCTCACCGGCGCGGGGCCGAATCGCTTCTGCGCCTATGCGGCCAGCTGGATCGCAGACGGCACGATCATTGCGCCGGGAGAAGAAGTAAAGCGGCTGACGCCCCTGCCGCTCGATGTCCTCGACCTCGATCCCCGCGCGCAAGAACGCTTGCACTTGCTCGGGGTCGCAACCTTAGGTGAACTGGCTCGCCTTCCGCACGGTCCATTCGTTCGCCGCTTCGGCCGCGAGGCCGCGGTGTGGCATGAATGGGCACGGGGAATCGATCGCACCCCGTTTATTCCGCGCAGCCATGCGGTCACGATCGAAGCATCGATGTACGGTGAAGGATCGGCTGAGAGTGAAGAAGCCGTCGTCTTTGCCATTCGGGTGCTGCTCTCACGTATTTGCAGTGATTTGGAGCGGTGCGGAAGACGGGCGAGCGCGCTCGAACTTGAGGTCGAACTCGATAACGGCCGGACGCAGACGATGGAAATTCTCCTGGCGGCGGCGACCGCCAACGATCGTGACATGCTCGACGTCGTTCGCGCGAAGCTCGAGGGCGTGACGTTCGATGCCCCGCTGTGCGGACTTCGCTTGCGCGCGCTTCGATTGGAAGAAGGCGGCGAGATGCTTGCCCTCGTTCGCAACGATGACATCGATCCCCAAAACGTCGCGGTCGTGTTGGCGCGACTCGAAGCGCTCCTGGGCGAGCCTGTGCGCCGCGCGCGCACCCGCGCCGCGCATCCTTCGGAGGAACGGTTTAGCTATGAGCCGTTTACGTTGGGCAAATTGAAGACCACGTACTCGCCGCTCGTCGTCGACGATCGCCACGACGATCGTTCCGTCGTGCCGCAGATGCGGCTGCTCGACGTCGTCGAGGTCGACGTGACGGTGACGCGAGGAGAACCTGCAGCGATTAATGGAGAGAGAATCGTTCAGTGCGCCGGGCCTTGGCGGATCGAAGAGGGATGGTTTGGGCCGGCGATTTCGCGCGACGAATATGACGTCGTGCTCGAGGACGGCAGCGTTCGCCGAATCTATCGCCAGGGTTCACGCTGGTACGTGAGGGGAACCTATGATTGACGTCGGAACGGGAACCTGTGAAGCGTTTCAGCGGGTAGCGGCGGCCTGGCTGCGCAGCGGAGAGATGACGCGCACGAATCATCTGCTCTCTCCGCTTGAAGAATTGGCCGGATATAATTACGGCTTCGTCTATCTGCTCGAACTTTCCGATGCCGAGACCCAAACGGTCAAAATCGGATTTTCCGAACACCCGATGCGGCGTATCCGGGAAATCAAAGCGAACTTCCGCTACGGGACGAACCTCCGTCTTCGCGCGTGTTTTGTCGGCGAGCAAAGCGTTGAGCGAGAGTTGCATCGCCGCTTTCGCCACCTGCGCATTCATAACGAGCGGTTCTTGGCGTCGGGGGCGATCGACGCAACCTTTGCCGACGAACGCGAGAAGGTGCGCGAGCGTCTGACGCGGCTGCATCTGTGTGGGCCGGAGTGCGAGCAAATCGTCAAAAATCTCGATCTTCGCATGCTCGCCGCCTGGCTTCGCCGTGGTTCACGAGGTTCGGCGTGAGCGAACATGGGCGGAACGTACGCCGAACTGCACGCCTGGTCGAACTTTTCGTTTTTGCAGGGTGCCTCGCACCCCGAAGAACTCGTCGAACGCGCGCTCGAGCTTGGGCTGCATGCACTCGCGTTAACCGATCGCGATGGCCTCTACGGCACGGTTCGGTTTGCAACCGCCGCACGCCGCGCCGGTCTTGCCGCAATCGTGGGGACGGAGGCGACCTTTGAAGACGGTAGCCGGGCGGTACTGCTCGTCGAGAACGCCGCCGGGTATGCGAATTGCTGTGAGCTGATTTCGATCGCTCAAATGCGCGGGAGTAAGGGCGATGCGCGGTTGCGGCTCGACGATTTTGACGGGCGCAGCGGCGGCCTCGTCGTCTTGACCCGATCGATCGAGCGCGAACGCGTAGCGGCCCTTCGCGACCTTTTCGGAGAGCGCTGCTATCTGGAATTACAGCAACATCTCACCGTGAGCGATAGCGTACGCAATGCAGCGTTGCTCGAACTCGCTCGCGAGCTACGCATTCCTTACGTTGCAACCAACGGTGTCGTCTACGCGCGGCGGGAAGATGCGCCGCTCGCCGACGTGCTCGCCTGCGTCAAAGAGTCGCAGTCGCTCGAAGAAGCGCGCGCCCAGCATCGCTTGCGACCGAACGCCGAATACCACCTCAAATCGCCCGACGCCATGCGACGGCTCTTTGCCGAGCACCCGGAGGCAATCGATGCAACGCTTGCGATCGCGCAGCGCTGCGCGTTTCGACTGGAACGATTGACCGGGCAATTTCCGCTCTTTCCGGTCTCCGAGGGATACACGCGGCAAACCTATCTTCGCGAGCTCGTCTATCGCGGAGCGGTCGAGCGCTACGGTACGCCGATCGCGCCGAACGTCGAACGTCAGCTTGAGTACGAACTCGGCATCATCGCCAAGATGGATCTCGCCGGCTACTTTTTGATCGTGTGGGATATCGTGCAGGCGGCGCATCGTTTCGGGGTTCTTTGCCAGGGGCGAGGTTCGGCGGCAAACTCCGCCGTCTGTTACGCGCTCGGAATCACCGCCGTCGATCCAATCGGCATGAACTTGCTCTTCGAGCGGTTTATGTCCGAAGAGCGTCAAGAGATTCCCGACATCGATATCGACTTCGCGCATCAAGACCGCGAAAAAGTCATTCAGTACGTCTACGAACGATACGGCCGTACGAATGCCGCGATGGCAGCCGAGGTTGTGACGTTTCGCACGCGTTCGGCCTTACGCGACGTGGGGAAAGCGCTCGGACTCACCCTCGCGCAAGTCGATGCTGTCGTCCGCGAATTCGACGCACGCGAATCGCTCGCAGGCGCGACCGGCCAACCGGCAGAGAACGCGCGCGCATCGCGTCTGGAGCCGGGGCAAACCGACCGGTATCTCTACGGGTTCCGCGGCAAAGACTTCGGCGCCAATCCCGATCCGCAGGTAGCATCGCCCATCGGCGGTCTTGTCGGTGAACGGCTCTACGCATTCTGCCGCCGCATCGACGGCTTTCCGCGTCACATGGGGATCCATTCCGGCGGCATGGTCATCACCCGCGATCCGCTCGTGCGCGTCGCCCCGGTCGAATGGGCAACGATGCGCGACCGCACGATCATTCAGTGGGACAAAGACGACCTCCAAGAACTCGGCCTCATCAAAATCGACCTCCTCGGCTTAGGCATGCTCTCGCTCCTAAGAGAAGCCTTCGCCCAACACCACCGCTGGTCCAAATCCCAACCTCCCCGTCGCGACGTGGCTCTCGAATTCGAATCGCAAAAAGCTCCAGCCCGCCGAGATGATGCTAGAGCGGCAGGTGTTGATACGTGCGGTGAGGAGGCTCCGCACGAGGAGTCCTTCGACTTCGCTCAGGACAGGCTACGCCAGGATGGCGAGAGCGACGAGAAGGGCAGCAGTGTTTTTCGCAGGAGTGCGAAAAACACGAGCGTCTCCTCGCCGCACGTATCAACGCCTGCCGCTCTAGCATTGCATCGCATCCCGCCGGATGACAAATCAACGTATGAGATGATCTCACGCGCGGATACAATCGGCGTCTTCCAAATCGAATCTCGCGCACAGCAGTCGATGTTGCCGCGCATGAAGCCCGCCTGTTTTTACGATATCGTCATGCAGGTCGCGATCATCCGCCCCGGTCCCATTCAAGGGCAGATGATCCACCCGTTCTTGCGGCGTCGCGCCGGGCTCGAGCCGGTGACGTATCCTCATCCCAAACTCAAACCCGTGCTCGAGCGCACGCTAGGCGTGCCGCTCTTCCAAGAGCAAGGAATGCGCATGGCGATCGAGGCCGGCGGGTTTACTCCCGGCGAAGCCGATCAATTGCGGCGCGCGATGGGACACAAACGTTCGCACGAGCGCATGAAGGAAATCTACCCCAAACTCGTTGATGGAATGGTGAGCAACGGGATCGATCGCGCCGCCGCCGAGCAACTCTTCCATATGCTCGAAGGTTTCGCCGATTACGGATTCCCCGAGTCGCACGCCGCGAGCTTTGCGTTACTCGCCTACGCATCGGCTTACGTCAAATGTCATTTCCCTGCGGTGTTTGCCGCCGCGATTTTGAACGTGCAGCCGATGGGGTTTTACTCGACCGAAGTGCTCGTCAACGACGCGCGGCGTCATCGAGTGGTCGTCAAGCCGATCGAAGTCAATGCGAGCGAATACTGGTCGTTCGTCGAGCCGGACGGCGGTTTACGCTTAGGGTTTCATCTGGTGCGCGGATTAGGGGAAGGACAGAAGGAGCGCCTCGAGCGGGGACTGCGTGATGGAAACTTTGCCGATCTGCTCGATTTTGCAAAACGAACGCAACTGGAAAAAGAGGCGCTCGAAAACCTCGCCGTCGCCGGAGCGTTTGCACCGTGGTACCGGTCGCGTCGCGATGCGATGTGGGCGCTACGCGCGCTTGACGAGCGGGAAGCGCGCGGCGAATTGGGGCGCCTGATGGACGTCGACGAACCGGCCGTGGCGTTTAAGCCGTTGGGTTCCAAACAAGAGACGGCATTCGACCTGTGGTCGACCGGCGTGACGACGCGAGGCCAAGCCGTCGAGCATTTCCGTCCGCAACTCGCGGCCGCACGCGTGATCCCCGCCGCGCAGCTCGCGACGATGCCCAACAATCTCGTCTGTCGCGTCGGCGGGCTAGTCATTACCCGGCAACGTCCCGGGACGGCGAAGGGCTTCGTGTTTTTGACCATTGAGGACGAAACGGGATTGGTCAACGTGATCGTGCGTCCCGACGTCTATGAAAAATACCGCCGGGTCATTCGAACGAGCAACACGCTCATCGTCGAAGGGAAACTCCAAAAAGAACTCGGCGCGATCGATCTACTCGCTCGCGCCGTATGGTCTTTCGATGCCGAAGGGATTCTCGACGGGGTTCGCGCCCGCAACTTCCACTAGCGAATCGTGAACGTCCCCGCGATGTAATGCGGTTTGCTGTCGCTTTGCGCGTTGAACGCGCTGCCGATCTCCGCGCCGAAGAGCATCCGTGACGAAAGCATCCTCGAGACCGAGAAGACGCCGCTGCTCTGCGCGCGCGATTTTGAATAGACGTTCGATTGACTCGTCACTTCCGCCGTCCACCACGTCCGCGTGTTAAACGCTTGGGTATACGTTGCCGCGATCAGTTCGGACGAGCGCAGATGCGTGTGGCGCAGGTTATCGTAGTTGATCGTGCCGGCCTCGAGTCCGAACTCACGGCCACCGTATCCGGACCAGTTCGCGCTGAGGTGGACGTCCGAGAGCGGAATCAAATTGAGGTTTGCAAGCGCTCCGAGCGGCGGATGCGTCTCGGCCGAAATGCTGTACACGACGTCGTGCGCGCGCGCGAACTGGTACTTCGCCCCGACGCCGGTTTGCGTCATGAAATAGATTCCGGCGCCCCGCTGGCCGGACTTCGCGATCTCCGAGGGAGCGTCGACGAACAGTTCGACGTCGGCAAGCGCTCCGTAGCGAACGCGTGCTTCCGGAAACGCAGCCAGCGCCGTCCCACCCACTCGCGACGCGTTCTGATAATACGTCGTTTCCAGGATCAGTGCGTGCGGTTTGGCCACGCACGGCGTCAGTTTGGCATGGGTGCGGCTTGCCATCGACCAGAGCGAACCGCTCGCGCACGGCTGCGCATGCTGCGTCGCGGCACGCGCGACCGGCGGAATGGCGAAGAGCGAGCCGACTATAGTCGCTGCACAAAGAATATGACGAAACATCCGGACCTCTAACGGCGGCGGGATCAACGCCTTCACTATAGCCTCAAGGGCTAATGACGATCAACCTGCCCTTTGTAAATTGCGTCCAAGAGTGGCTGCAGCGTGGTACCCGGAGGTAAGACGTAACCCGCCGGCGGCTTGGGAATCGGCAGGCGGTGGCTTCGGTCGAGCGGCAGCATCGCGTCATGGCCGACGGGATAGCACAGCGGCCAGGGGATGTTGCCCTCTTCCGTGCCGCCGCCGCCGTACTGTGCGAAGTAGTGGACGTAGTAGCACGACATGCCGTCGGCGATCCAGTGATGTCCGGGCAGTGGTTCGAGCAGCGCTTCGACGGTTTCGCGCTGCTCGGCGCGCCCGCTCGTATCCAGCCATGAAATCTGTTTGCTCGACGGCGCAACGGGACCGCTCGTTGCGACGCTCAGCGGAGAGCGCGCGGCGTTGAGCGATTGCGCCTCGCGTGCAAACATCTGCTCTTGCTGGGCTAACTGCTGCTGCAGGCTCGTCGATGCGGATCGTGCTCGCGCGGGGTGCGGCTGCGGCGACGCATGCGGGACGATGCGCGCGATTTCGGTCGGCCGAGCCTGCGGGACGGGAACCGGTGCGTGTTGGATAACGGGATGCGCCGCGGCCGCCTTGGGTTGCGGACGAACTGCCTTGGCGTGCGCGGAGACCGGTTGCGGTACCGTGCGATGCTCGATGCGAATGCTCGACGACGAGACGATGAGCTCGGGCTCTTTGATCTCGGTGATGGGGAGCTTGAGCTGCACGGCCGCGCCCCAGATTGCGAGCATCCAGACCGCGAGATTGAGCACCAGCGACGCAAGCAGTGAAAGGACGAACGCGCCGCGTTCGTTTCGCTGCTCGCCGTCAGATTCGGTGATCATCGGTCCTACAAATACGTGAGCCCCGCGCGCTCGAGAATCGGGCGTCCCGGCCCGGAGAAAATGAATGTCGCAAAGCGCGCCGCCGCGTTCGGATGGGCGGCCGCCTTGAGTATCGCAAGCGTATACGTAATTTCGCCTGAGAGCGATGCTTTTCCAGGAAGCGCAATCGACGGGATGTTGCGTGCGATCGACTCGGTTGAATAGAGAAACGCGACGTCGGCTTCGCCGGTTTCAAGCCGGACGAGCAAGTCCTCTTCGGGGTAAATCGCTCCAAGCGTTTGCGGCAGACCGAGCAATTTGAGTGCTTGGATCGTTCGCGCGCCCTTCGGGTCGAGGGCGGGATCGGTACGCGCGATCCGAAGCCCCGGCGTCTCCAGCAGCGCCTTGATGGAGATCTTCCCGCGCGCGGCCTGCTCGAAGAGCGCCTTGAATCGCGACTGCGGCGAATAGCCGAGCACGAGGGTGGCGCTCGCGAAGGTACGTGAGCGCGCAACGAAGCCTTTTGTCGCAAGCTCGTCGACGAGTCTGCGGTCCGCGCTGATGAAGACGTCGGGCGAACGAAGATGCGCCTCGATGAGATGCGCCAGCGCCGTGCTTCCCCGCGGCTCGCCGGACAGGCGCAGGCCGTCGGCGGCGGCCGCAGTGGCAAGGGGCCCTTCCATCGGCGTAACCAGCGAACCGGCATAGACGACGAGCACGTCGCGCTGCGGGGCGCTCGCCCCAACGAGTAACAGGGAGAGAAGAACCAAAAGCGCGCGCATCGTGGGCCGAAGTTCCCTTCGCAAGAAGAAGCCTCCCGCGTTGGCGCGAAGAGCATCGGCATGGAACAGACGCCCATCAACGAGCGCGCCGACGAGCAAGGTCAGGGCACGGACCTGACGCGGACGCTGATCTGGATCGGGGTTGCCGGTATCGGCGCAGCCGTCGCATTCACCGTGGTGCGCGCGCTGTTGAACCGGCGTCCGGCGGACCCGACGAGCGAGCGGATTCAGCAGTTAATCGACGAGGCAAACCACTTGCTCAAGACGCTTGACGAACAAAGGAACACCGCGTAACGCGGCGCCGGCGCTGCGCGCCGGTGCGGAACTCGACGTCTCGTTCACCGACCTGCTTGCAAACGGCCAAGCCGTGGGCCGTGCAAGCGGGTTGGTTGTTTTTTGCTTCGGTCCATTACCGCAGGAACGAGCTCGCGTTCGCATCACCGCCGTCAAACCCAAATACGCGACCGCGGAGATGCTCGTTCTCGTAGCGGCGTCGCCCTATCGAGCAACGCCGTTCTGTCCGGTCTTCGGAAGTTGCGGCGGCTGTCAGATTCAGCATCTCGCCTATCCGGCGCAACTGAAGTGGAAAACCGATCTCGTCCGCAGTGCCTTGCAGCGCATCGGCGGTTTTACCGATGTCACGGTTCGCGATGCGGTCGGCATGATCAACCCGCGCGCCTACCGCAACAAGATGTCGCTCGTGGTCGATCATCAGGGCGACACGCCGACCATCGGATTTTATCAACAGCGCTCGCACGACGTCGTGCCGATTTCCGACTGTCCCATCGTGACGCCGCAGCTCAATCGCTACATTCACACCTTCAACCAGGCGCGCTTTTCGCCGGACACCGCGGACCTGATGCGTGCCGCGCGTCATATCGTTTCGCGCAACGCCGCCGCCACCGGAGAGGCGGTCGTTACCGTGACGACGCCCCAACCGTCGCAGGATGTGGAGCGCGGTGCAGGCCCGCTGCTCGCCGCACTGCCCGGCGCCGTCGGGTTGACCAATTCGTACGCTCTCAACAGCCAAAACGCGATCATGGGACGGCGCCACCGGGTCGTGCAAGGCCGCTCGGAGATCGAAGAGTCGATTCACGGCGTACGCTATCGCGTTTCCGCTTCGTCGTTTTTTCAGGTCAACGTCGAAATCGTCGGCCGCATTTTTTCGATGATGCAGCTTGGGTTGGAGCATCCGCGTCGCGTTGTCGACCTGTACTGCGGCGCCGGCACTTTTTCGTTGCTCTTCGCGAAGAACGGATGCCAGGTGTACGGCGTCGAGGAAAATCCGCAAGCGATCGTCGAGGCGGAGGCCAACGCGCGGCTCAACGGCCTCGAGCAGTGGGCCCGTTTCCGAGCCGGACGGGTCGAAGACGTCGTTCGATCCCCCGAAGCCCAGGAAGCGATGCACAATGCGGATATCGTCTTCCTCGATCCGCCCCGCAAAGGAAGCGACGAAGTGACGCTCGGCGCCGTCGCTGAATCCAAGGTACCGTACATCTGGTACCTTTCGTGCGATCCCGCCACCCTGGCCCGGGATTTGAAGTTCCTGGGCGCTAATGGTTACCGGCTCGGCATCGTTGCGCCGTTCGACATGTTTCCGCAGACGGGACACGTCGAGACGCTGGTCACGCTCTATCGCGAGGCCAAGGCGGACGAAGATCTGGTGCACGACGCGTTCCTGAACGTGCCGTCGCCGACATGGCCGGACAATGAATTTGCAGCCGACGAACCGGAGTATCCCGACTTTGTCATCCGAGAAAATTGACGTTCGCTACGTGGCCAAGCTCGCGCGCCTTGCGCTTACCGACGATGAGGTAGCGCGGTTCGGCACGCAGCTCGGCGATCTGCTCGAACACGTCGATGCGCTGTCCAAGCTCGACGTCTCTGCCGTTGCGGCGACCGCCCAAGTCGTGGAATCGCGCAATGTCGAGCGCCCGGACGAGATCGCGCCGACCCTCGATCGTGAAACGGTGCTCGCGCAGGCGCCGCAACGTCAAGGCGCGTTCTTCCGCGTCCCCCGTATCATCGCCGAATCGTAAGGAAGTCATGGAAGTAGTGGAACGTAGTGCGGCCGAGATCGCACGCGACGTCAATGCCGGTTCGCTCTCCGCGCGCGAAGTTGCCGACGCGGTGCTTGCGCATATCGAGCGCGTCGATGGCGAGGTCGGCTCGTACCTCAGCGTCCTGGGCGAGATGGCTCGCGCGGCCGCCTCGCGAGTCGACGAGCGGGTCAAAGCCGGTGAGAAATTACCGCTCGCCGGTGTTCCGCTTGCCGTCAAAGACAACATGTGCCTGACCGGTACGACGACGACGGCCGGCAGCAAGATTCTCGAACACTGGGTGTCGCCGTACACGGGTACCGCGGTGCAGCGGATGCTCGACGCGGGCGCGATTCCGGTCGGCAAAGCGAATATGGACGAATTCGCGATGGGAAGCTCGTGCGAAAACTCGGCGCTCGGCGTGACCAAGAATCCCTACGATCTCACGCGCGTTCCCGGCGGCTCGAGCGGCGGTTCGGCGGCATCCGTTGCCGCGTATGAAGCGGCGATCGGCATGGGCAGCGACACCGGCGGATCGATCCGCGAACCGGCGGCGTTTTGTAATCTCGTCGGATTCAAGCCGACGTATGGCCGGGTTTCGCGCTACGGACTCATCGCCTTCGCGTCGAGCCTCGATCAAATCGGACCGTTGACGCGAACCGTCGAAGACGCGGCGCTCGCATATGAAGCGATGGCCGGCTGGGATCGCATGGACGCAACGTCGATCGATCGCGAGGTGGAACCCGTTTCCGGGCATCTGCGCAGCGACCTCAACGGGCTGCGCATCGGCATCGTCAAGGAATTCGACGTCAAAGCACTAGGCGATGAAACGGCGGCGATCTACGACAAAGCGTACCGCGATCTGCAGGCGCTCGGTGCGGAACTCGTCGACGTCTCGCTACCGACGGCGGACTACGGCCTTGCCACCTACTACTTGATCGCGCCGGCCGAGTGCTCGTCGAACCTTGCGCGTTTCGACGGCGTTCGTTACGGCTCGCGCGTCGACGGCGCCGACGTGCACGAGATGTATGAGAAGACGCGCGCCGCGGGCTTCGGTCCCGAGGTCAAGCGTCGCATTCTCATCGGCACATATGCGCTTTCGAGCGGGTATTACGACGCCTATTACGTTCGCGCGCAAAAGGCGCGCACGCTTATCGCGCGCGACTTTAACGACGCGTTTGCGGCATGCGACCTCATCGCTTGTCCGGCCGCAAGTTCTCCCGCCTTTGAGTTCAACGCCAAGAGCGATCCGTACAGCATGTATCTGATGGACTATTACACGATTCCAATGTCGCTTGCCGGGCTGCCCGCCCTCTCCGTCCCATGCGGGTGGGTTACGCCGCCGGGGGGCACGGTCGAGATGCCGATGGGCCTCCAACTCACGTCGCCCCTCTTCACCGAACGCTTGCTGCTCGGAGCGGCACACGCGTACGAGCGGGCGACCAACCACGCCGCTAAACGCAAGCCGATGCTCAACGGGGTTGCAACGCACCGTGGCTAGCAATGCATATCAAGCCGTCATCGGCATCGAGTGTCACGTCGAACTCAAAACCAAGAGCAAGATGTTCTGCGGATGCCCCAACGAGTTCGGCGGCGAGCCGAACACGAAGGTCTGTCCCGTCTGTCTTGCGTTGCCGGGTGCGCTTCCGGTTCCCAATCGCGAGGCGATCGAGCACATGATCTCGGCGGGGCTGGCGTTTAACGCGGAGATCCCGGCGTTTTCGAAGTTCGACCGGAAGAACTATTTCTATCCGGACATGCCCAAAGATTACCAAATCTCGCAGTACGACATGCCGCTCACCCAAGGCGGCGTGGTGCGGTACTGGCTCGAGGACGGCACGCTCAAGGAGTGCCGTTTGACCCGAATTCATCTCGAGGAAGACACCGGCAAGTCGACGCACGCGGGATCGGGTGACGGCCGCATCGCCGGCAGCACGTATTCACTGGTCGATTTCAATCGCGCCGGCGTTCCGCTCATGGAATGTGTTTCGGAACCCGAGATTCACAGCGCCGATGAAGCGGTCGGATATCTCGAAGCGCTGCGCCGTACGCTCCAGCAGATCGGCGTGAGCGACGTGAAAATGGAGGAAGGCTCGCTTCGCTGCGATGCCAACGTCTCTATCCGCCCCGTCGGCTCCAAAGAGCTCGGCACGAAGACTGAGATCAAGAACATGAACTCGTTCCGTTCCGTGCATCGGGCGATCGAAAGCGAGATCGAACGGCAGATCGCGCTGATCGAAGCCGGTGAGCGGATCGTGCAAGAGACGCGCGGGTGGGACGAAGTCAAGGGCACCACACATTCGATGCGCAGCAAAGAACAGGCGCACGACTATCGGTACTTCCCGGATCCTGATCTTGTGCCGCTCGAGATTGCGCGCACCGACGTCGACCGCATTCGCCAGTCGCTGCCGGAGTTGCCGATCGCGCGTTTCGAACGCTACACGTCGGAGCTTGGCTTTGACGTCAAGCAGGCGACGCAACTGGTTGATAATGCCGCGCTTGCGCAGTTCTTCGACGACGTCGTCCGAGCCAGCAACAACCCCAAGCAGTCGGCGAACTTTGTGCTCGGCGATCTTTCCCGCTTAGCAAACGAAACGGGCACGCCGGTTTCGGAGTCGCCGGTCACGCCGGGCCACCTCGCCGAACTGATCGCGCTCGTCGACGCAAAGACGATCAATTCGAAGATCGCTAAAGAGCTGATCGACCGGATGTGGCGCGGTGAAATTGACTCGCCGAAGGCGACGGTTGAACAAGAGGGGCTCGCGCAAACGTCGGATCCGTCCGCGATCGTGGCCTTCATCGAAGCGGTCTTGGCCGCGAACGAAAAGAGCGTGAGCGACTACAAGGCGGGGAAGACCAATGTCATGGGATTTCTCGTCGGGCAAGTCATGAAGGCGTCGAAGGGCAAAGCCGATCCGCAGCTCGTCAACGCGCTCATGAAAGAAAAGCTCGAAGCGTAACGATGATCGAGTCTAGGGCGTCCACGTATGGCCGCGCTCGCGGATAGCCGCACCCTTGACGCCCTAGATTTCGGCTCCGTTCGCGATCGGGTCGTCGCCGCGACTCGCACCGCGCGCGGGCGCGACCGCGCCGGTTCGTTAGAACCGTTGACGGACTTTTCGCTCGTGCGCTTGGAGCAAGCTCGCACCGCGGTCGTTCGCCAACTGGTCACCGCCGCGGACTTGCACGTGCTGCCCGCAGCGGAAACCGAGCCGTTGACCCAAGCGGCGGCGGTCGGGCGGACGCTGGGCTCAACAGATTTGCGCGCCGTCGCCGATGCGGTTGCGGCGGCTGCGGCAGCGTACAACATTCTTCGCGAGGAGAAGACGCCCGAGCTTGCTGCGCTGCTCGCGCGGTATACCCCGCTTCGCGAGCTGAGCCGCGCGTTAACCGACGCGATCGACGAGCGTGGAACGATCATGGATCGCGCATCGCCTGCGCTCAATCGCATCCGACGCAATCTTGTCAACGCACAGAACGATGCGCGCGATCGCGTGTCGTCGATCGTCCGATCCAGTAAATACGCGCGGATCATCCAGGATGCGGTTGTCACCATTCGTGAGGGCCGCTTCGTCATCCCGATCAAGGCCGAGTTTTCGGGCGAGTTTCCGGGCATCGTTCACGACTCGAGTTCCTCGGGGCAGACGCTCTTCGTCGAACCGATCGCTGCGCTCGAGACGAATAACCGGGTGCGGACACTGCGAATCGAAGAAGAGCGCGAGATCGCGCGGATTCTCGAGGCGCTCTCACGCAGCGTCGGCGAGCACGCAGCATCGATCGAGAACAATATCGAGATGCTTGCCGAGATCGATCTTTTGGTTGCCAAAGCGAACGTGGCCCGTTCGATGGATGCGCTTGCGCCCGACCTCGTCGACGAGGCCGTCGTGCACGTGGAGCGAGGCCGCCATCCGCTGCTTGCGCAGCGCGCGATACCGCAGACGATTCCGCTCGACGGCGACACCCGTCTGCTGATCATCAGCGGTCCGAACATGGGCGGCAAGACCGTCGCGCTCAAAATGGTCGGCCTCTTCGTCGCGATGACGTACGCCGGCATGCAGATTCCGGCGTCGACGGGCACGACGATCGGCCGCTTCACGTGCATCATCGCCGATATCGGCGACGAGCAGTCGATCGTGGGAAACGCATCGACCTTCTCCGCGCACCTCTCGCGGATGCGCGAGATGTTCGATCGCGCCGACGGTCATACGCTTGTGCTCGTCGATGAAATCGGCGGCGGAACCGAACCGGGCGCAGGTGCGGCGTTGGCGGTTGCGATGCTCGAGCGTTTAATGGCGGTCGGTGCATGCGGGATCGTCACGACGCACGCAACGGAGTTGAAACTGTTCGCCAGTGCGACGCCGGGCGTCCTGAACGCGAGCGTTCGCTTCGATCCGCAAACGTTTAGGCCGACCTACCATTTGGACGTCGGCGCCCCGGGGCAGTCGCTTGCGTTTCCGCTCGCAACGGCGCTCGGAATCGACCCGGGAATCGTCGCGCGCGCGCAGGCGTTGCTCGACTCGCGCGAGCGTGACTACGAGTCGGCGCTCGCCGAACTCTCCTTGCGCGCCGCCGAACTGCAGAGCGAACGCGAAACGCTCGCGCACGAGCGGCGCGCCGCCGAGCGTGAGCGCGGTACGCTCGCGGCCGATCGGGAGCGCTTCGAGGCGGAGCGCCGCGCGTTCGCCGATCGCGCCGAGGAACGCATGCAGCAGAGCCTGCGGGAGTTCACTGCCGAACTTTCGCGCCGCGCCGCAGCGGCCGAATCGAAGCGCCCACGGGTGACGGCCGCGCAAAGTTCGCTGCTTTCGAAAACGGCCGACGAGATGCGGCGCGCACTCGGCGTAAGCGCGGAACGAGCCTCGGAGGCGTCTGCGTCCGACGGCACGTTTGCGGCGAACACGCCGGTGCGAATCGCGTCGCTGCGATCCGACGGTACGGTGGTCGAAGACTACGGCGACACGGTCCTCGTCGCGATCGGACCGATGAAGACCGTTGTGAAGAAGAACGACCTCGAGCGGCGATCGTCCGCGGCCGTGCGCAGCGAACGCAAGAAAGCCGAGCGCCGCGAGTCCGGGGGCGGTCACGCCCGTCTCGATGCAGCCTCACGATCGATGCCCGAGCTCGACGTCCGCGGCAAACGCTACATCGAAGCGGAACCAGTCGTCGATCAGTGGATCGACGAAGCGGCGCTGGCCGGCAATTCGCCCCTTCGCTTGATCCACGGGAAGGGCACCGGAATGCTCGGACGGGGTCTCCAGGAGTTCCTTCGCGCGCATCCATCGGTCAAAAGCGTGCGATACGGAAACGAGGACGAGGGCTCGGCGGGCGTAACGATAATTGAACTCGCATGACCACCGCCCAGTTCTCCGACGTTGAGTACCTGCTCGACGGCTTCGATGTTGTCGAAACCGTCGATGATTTTCGCGCACGACTGAAGCTTGGGCGGCCGCTCAACGTCAAACTTGGCATCGATCCGACCAGCCCCGATTTGCATCTCGGGTTCATGGTTGTGCTGCAAAAGCTGCAGCGCTTCGCGCAAGCCGGACATAACGTTACGCTGATCATCGGCGATTTTACCGCAAGCATCGGCGATCCGAGCGGACGCAATAGCCTGCGCCCGCCGCTGACGCCCGAACAGATTGCGGCGAACATGGAAACGTATCGCGAACAAGCCGGAAAAGTGCTCGATCTCGATCGGGTCAAGATTCGCTACAACAGCGAATGGCTGGGCAAGATGACGTTTACCGACGTCGTGCGTGCGACCTCGCACGTGACCGTCGCGCAAATGCTCGAACGCAACGATTTCCACAACCGGTATACGGGCGGCACGCCGATCTCACTGCACGAGTTTCTGTATCCCGTCGCGCAAGCGCTCGACTCGGTTGCGGTCGAAGCGGACGTGGAATTGGGCGGCAGCGATCAGCTGTTCAACTTGCTACTGGGCCGGCAGTTCCAACGCGAATACGGGCAATTGCCGCAGATTTGCGCGACCGTACCATTGCTCGTCGGTTTGGACGGCGTCAAGAAGATGAGCAAGTCGATCGGCAATTACGTTGGGATCTCCGAAAGTGCAGAGGCGCAGTTCGGCAAGTTGATGTCGATGGCCGATGAGTTGATGCCGACGTACGCGCGGCTGGCAGCGTTTCGATCGCAGTCCGATGCCGACGCGCTCGCGGGGCAAATTGCAGGCGGCGGTTCGAATCCGATTGAGCTCAAGAAACAGCTCGCGCATGAAATTGTGGCCCGCTATCACGGTGCCGCGTCCGCGCTAGCCGCGCGCGATTACTTCGAGCGCACCGTGCAGCGCAAGGAGATCCCCCTCGACGCCGTTTCAGAGATTGCGCAAGAGGACGTCAAGACGGTTGCCCAGCTGCTCGTGAAGGCCGGATTTGCCGAGAGCAAGCGCGCGGCCGAGCGACTTATCTCGGGGAACGGGGTCAAGGTGGATGGTATAGTCGTGAACGATCCGCGCGCTGCGTGGACGGCCACCGCGCCGGCCGTGCTGTCCGTCGGATCGCGGAAATTCATCCGCGTCCTTCCGAACGTTGGCCAACCTAAGGACTAAAAGGGGAAGAGGAATTGGCACAGTCACCCGTCACGTATACGTCGTCGATGGAGCCGATCGAAGGCAAGAAGTTGGTGTGCAAACGCTGCCATCGCGTCTACAACTACCCGCAGCCGGGCGCGCGTCCGATTCGTTGCGAGTGCGGCTGGTGGTATTACAATGACGGTGCCGGCCTGCGCGATATCTATTGGCAACGGCTCGAAGGCTACAAGATGCCGGAAGACCTCCGGCGCATGTTCGCCACGGAATGACGCTGCCGCTGAGGGCTTAGGCGATTCCCTCGGCCAGTTCGTTCACTTCGTCTGAAGTGAACACGTAGATTTTCTTGCAGAATTCGCACGTCGCTTCGGTCTCGGGTTGTTCTGAGGCCAAGCGGCGCAATTCGTCGGCGCCCATGCCGATCAGCGCGGCTTCGACTCGCTCCCGCGTACACAGACAGGAAAAGCGTAAATCGACGGTTCGGTGCGATCGCAGTTCGATCGGACCCGCAAGCGCGTGCATTAAGGCATGTGCGTCGGCGCCCTCGCTGATCATCGTCGTCACCGGCGGCATCGCCAGCGCGCGCTCTTCGAGCGTGGCGATGGCCTTTTCATCCGCGCCCGGCAAGACTTGCGCGAGTACGCCGCCGGCCGCGCGTACCCCGTCCGGGTTGGCCAGCACGCCGAGCGCGACGACGCTGGGAATCTGCTCCGACTTGACCAGATAGGCCGCCAAATCTTCGGCGATCTCGCCGGAATAGAGCGGCACCACGCCGACGTACGGCTGGCCCACTTCGTACGATTTAATGACCTGCAGTGTGCCGGCGCCAACGGAGCCCGCAACGTCGAATTTGCCCCGGGCATTGAGCGGAAGGTCGACGTGCGGATTCTTGACGTACGCGCGAGCGCCGAGCGTGTTCTCTTCGATCAACCAGGTATCGGCGCCGACCGATCCGATCGGCCCATCACCGGAGATCTGCAGGGTGACCCGTTCGCGCCCTTTGACGCTCGAACCGAACAGCGCGGCGCCGGTCATGAGGCGCCCGGCCGCGGCGGTTGCCAGCGGCGAAAGGTCGTGCCGGCTCCGTACCTCGGTCACCAGTTCGGTCGTAATGGCGGCAACGATCGCGATTCCGGCTTCGGGCGATGCGGCGCTAATGAGCAGGTCGGGCATGATGAAAACCGTCTGGTCCGAAGGCTGCCGCTTTTCCTCCTCAGAAGCAAGGAGGCCTCATGCGCGTACTCGTCATTCACGGCCCGAATCTCAATTTGCTCGGCGAGCGTCAGCCTGACATCTACGGCACGCAGACGCTAAGGGAAATCGACGATTATATCCGGACGAGTGCTGCGGAACTCGGCGTCGACGCGCAGTGCGTGCAGTACAACAGCGAAGGTGCGATCATCGATGCGATTCACGATGCGCGCGAACACTTCGATGCCATCGTGATTAACCCGGGCGCGTACTCGCACTACTCGTACGCGATCGCCGATGCGATCGCATCCGTGTCGATTCCCGTCGTCGAAGCGCACTTGTCGAATATTGCAGGCCGCGAAGCGCATCGGCGCACCAGCGTCACGGGCGCCGCGTGCGTCGGCACCGTCTCCGGCTTCGGCGCAGCGTCATACGTTCTCGCCGTCCGAGCTGCCCTCAAAATTCAAGGAAAATAGGCGGTCCCTCCGTATATCACCCCCCTGGCGGGCGGTCCCCCCGGCATAGGAGATTGCAGGTTGACGAAAGCCGATTTGATTGACAGCGTTGCATCCGAGATCGACCTCTCGAAGCGACAAGCCGGCGCAATCGTCGATTTGATCCTCGAAGAGATCAAGTCGGCTCTCCAAAAAGGTGAACGCGTCGCCCTCACGCCGTTTGGAACGTTTGTGGTGCGCAGCCGCAAAGCACGCGAAGGACGAAACCCGAAAACCGGAGAGAAGATCAAGATCGCCGCGCGTAAAGTCCCCGCGTTCGTTGCGGGAAAATCGCTCAAAGAAGCAGTTGGCGGACGCGCGAGCAGCGGTGCGAAACGGGCGTCGTCCAAGAAGAAGACCGCAAAGCGGAAATAACGGCGACGGCGACTTAGTCAGTCGTTCCGACGATCGAAAATCGCCGGAGCAGTACGGCGGCAAGCGCGCCTCCCGCCGTTCCGCCGAGCACAATCCAACCGATACCGCCTTCCGCCGAAAGCGGCAGATGCATCGTAACGAGAAGGCCGCCAACCGCTCCTAGCGCGAGGATCCACCACACTCGCCACGGTGCCGCGCGGGGAAGTATGCTGCACAGCACCACGCATGCAATTGGCCCTCCGATCAGGCCGGCCGCAACGGCCGAGAACAGGCCGCCCCACGCGATCGCAACGATCTTGTTTCCGACATCTTCTGCAAGGGCGATGAACGCATAGAAAACAAAACCCGTCGCGGCTGAAAGGGCGACGCCGGCGGCGAGTCGAGCACCCAACCAGCGCATACCGGTAAGGACTCGTTTCATCGTCGATCGATTCGGCTTATGCCGCGCCGTTCTTCCCTAGAAGGGCCACGATTCTACAGGAAAAAATGATAACGGCCCACAAGAGTGAGGGTCGCATAACGTACCTTTAGCGGGCTGTAGCGCAGCTTGGTTAGCGCGCTTGACTGGGGGTCAAGAGGTCGCTGGTTCGAATCCAGTCAGCCCGACCATAAAACGGAATCTCAGTGCTCACAGCACTGGGATTCTTTGCATTCTACCATCGACGTTGCGACCTCGGGGTTGACGTTTTCCTCCTTAGGAGCAGCCACGCTACGGTCAGGATGAGCACGATGATGGCCTCTCGGCCGAAAGCGGCATTCCACGCCCTTGTATCGAGCATAGAGCGAAGGAACGCCGTTCCTCGATTCATTGCCCGCGGACTGCAGCCGAGCACGCACGACAAAACGCGTGCATTAGCAAGTATGGCGGCATTTCGATGAAGCTGAGAGTTCATCGCTAGAACGTTAATAAATGATGCGCCCAAAAATAGAGTCAGGGCGAACCTGCGAGACACGCTCAACCATTCCTCCCAAAGACGGGCTCCTGTAATCTTGTATCGGGAGACTACTGGGGTCAAGAGGTCGCTGGTTCGAATCCAGTCAGCCCGAGAGGATATACGAAAAGCCGGTGCATCGCTGCAACCGGCTTTTCTTTTTACCCTTTGGGCACTAACGCTGCGATGCTGCTGCCTGCGTCATCGCGTTTTTCACCCGCGACAATTCGGCGGCGGTGAGGGTGCTCCGTAGGAAGAAGATTTCCTCGTGGCCGATCGTCCAGCGAATCGCGTTGCGAGCGCCGGGGAATCGGCCGGCGAATTTCGCCTGATCGAACGTGGGATCCGACGCGACGATGACGCTCGGGTCAACGATCATTACCTTGAGCAAGTGATTCGACGTGCGCTGCGACTCCGGGACGTCGTAAAAGATCACCGCCACATGACGATCGTGCAGTCCGAAATTCGTGACCTTCGTGCCCTTGGGCAGGCCCGCGGGAAAGACAACCGGGAACGCCATGTGACTCGCACATTCGCGCATCGCGGTCTCGGTCGTTCCGCACGGATCGTTGCGCATCATCGAATCGGATGTAACGCGCAGCGTACCGTCTCGCTCGAATGAGACGCGAGTACCAACAGGCGCCGATGCTGCACTGGCGCTCACCACTGCGGCGATTGCCCGGGCGTTTCCTGAATGCGTCGCGGCCGCAGCGGTCATCGCCGTTTTCAAATGAGCGAGTTCGTTTGTGGTCATCGTAGAGTTGAGCACGATTACGTCCTCCCCGTCGATGTGCCAGAGCTGCCCCCCTTTGCCGGCGGATCCGCCCGTTTCGAACGACATCGGCATGTGGATCGCGGGCAGTGCGTCGCTCGTCGTAACGACGCGCGGATCGGCGACGGCAATCTGAAGAACATGATTGGAGCGCCGCCATGCGCCGGGAAGATCGTATGAGATAATGAGCGCGCTCTTTGCGAGGCGGAAAAGCCCGGTCGCCTTCGTGCCGGACGGCAACCCGACCGGTAAAATGACCGGGAAATTCACTCGCGCAGTCGCGGTTTCGAAATCGGCGCGCGTCGGATGCGGTGCCATCGCACCGCTTAGTGCATACACGCGCATCGGGCCGTGCGGATCGAATGCGATACGCGCGCCGAGCAACTCGGTAGCCGCGGCGACGGCGACGATGGAGAGGCCCGCCACGAGCCCGGCAACGAGGCCCCGCCTGCGATCGCGTCCCGGCCGCTTTGCCTGTGGGGCTCGCAGGCGAATAGTGTCGATGGGAATGGCCGGCACGTGAATCGATTCGCGAGCACGCTGGCATGAAACGTCGAAATTAGATGGCATGAAGTTGTCCTCCATCGGTCGTAGGGGCAAAATGGTCCGAGTCGACTCCGAGCAGCGGGCGTAACCGTTGTCGCGCGATCATGAGGCGAAAGCGGACGGTGCCGTCAGGGATGCGTAGCGCCGCGGCGATCTCGCGACTCGAAAGATCTTCAAAATAGCGTAGAACCACGACCTCACGCAGGTGGAGCGGCAAAGACGCGAGCGCGCGCCATACGTCGATCGAGGTGTTGTAGTCGACGTCGTGGGAAGCGGATTGAAGCGCGGGTTCGGTTCGCGATCTGCGCCGTTTCAGATCCGATGCTTCACGGACGACGATCCGATAGAACCACGCTCTAAATGCGTTCGCGTCGCGCAGCGAAGCGATCGTCCGGTACAGAATGATGCACGCCTCTTGGGCGGCATCCGCAGCGGATTGGTCGTCGCCGAGGATCGCGCGCGCCAGCCGATAGGCATCCGGCCAGATCGCCCGCAGAAGGTCTTCGATATCGTCCGGCTGGCCCGTTCGGGCTCGCTCCACGAGGTCTAGGGGCACGAGTATCGCCATGTAGCTCTCCGCTTGGGTCGTTCACTCTTTGCCTATAGAGCTCCCGAGATGGCCGAACTGTTTGCCGGCGTCCGGCAAGCTCATCCCGTGACCCTGGTGAACATGAACCCGCGGATCAAGCTTTTGAGGGCGCGTTACGTGAAATTGCTTTTGGAAATTCTTCTTTCGATTTTTCTACACCCGATCGCCATGGTTTTGATGTGGATCAATGTGCTCGGACGAACGGATATGAGCGGGTTGAAGAAGGCCGTTTGGTTTGCGGTAAGCCTACTGTGGGGCCTTGGCCCGATCGTCTACGTTCTCGTTGCCGACGGCGGTCTCTGGTGATCGTACGTGGCGCGTGCGCCGCTTAAGCGCTGGCAGCGCAGTCTTTAGCCTTGGCGGCAGGCAGCGGGTCCGGCAATCGGAGCAGTGGACGTTCCAAGAGGAACGTTACGAGTGATGCAACGAGAATCGATGCCCCGACCGTCACCACCGCGAATGCAACGTTTGATGCCGGCTTCATTTCGTGCATGATCATCCAATTGTAGAGATACAAATTGTACGAGATGAGCGCGAAGAAAAGGAGCACTCGGTTCGACAGAACCGCGTTCCATCGCGGTGACGCTAACGCCCCGAAGGCGAGCAGCGCGAAACCTGCGCCGAGGACTTCGTGCAGATAGACGTTTGGATAGAAGGCGCGGCCGTTTCCGATGCCGATGAAGGTCCCGATGATCACCGCCGTTCCGACGGCGGCAAGCGCCGACATACGGAACCGCTGCTCAGGAGCGCGTGCTGTCTCGCCGAAG
>DASSZO010000038.1:0-9494 GCA_035702815.1 Candidatus Aquilonibacter sp.
TTCGGCCGAGAGACCCCAGTCGAACTGGAGTTCTTCCAAGTCGAAAAAGTCTAGCGCTTGCCTTTTCGCCCCCGTCCCTCGACAAGCTCGGGATGACAGGGGCCCCTTCGACAAGCTCGGGATGACAACGGCCCCTCGACAAGCTCGGGATGACAAGGTTGTCGGTCTTTACAGACTTGGCGGCGGGGGCATAGAATAGCGAAGTTTGGCCCGGCGGACACCCCCACGCCGGATCAGCCAGTATACGGGGGAAGAACCGGGTTCTGACTCGGTTCGATGGCGGGGCGTCTGAGAATTCGCCGGAGCGCAGGATGCGCGGGAGGCGAATTTCAGCGAGTAGCGTTTTTCCACGATGGAAAAACGCGGGCGTCCCCGGCAGCGAACCGAGTCAGAACACGGTTCGACGCAACGGAGACAACCATGGCTAAGAAGGTCGTAGGCAAGATCGGCCTACAAATCCCGGCCGGCAAGGCAACCCCTGCGCCGCCGATCGGCCCCGCGTTGGGCCCATACTCGCTCAACATCATGGATTTCTGCAAGCAGTACAACGAACGTACTGCCTCGCAGGCGGGCATGATCATTCCGGTCGAGATCACCGTTTTCGAAGATCGCACGTTCACGTTCATCACGAAGACGCCCCCGGCGTCGTTCTTGATCAAACAAGCGTTGAAGATCGACTCGGGATCGAAGGAACCGAATCGCAATAAGGTCGGCAAACTCACGAACGCGCAACTCGAAGAGATCGCCAAAGTGAAGATGCCGGACATCAACGCAAACGACATCGATGCGGCCAAGAAGATCATCGCGGGCACCGCACGTTCGATGGGCGTGGAGGTGGAAGCGTAATGCCGCAACATCACGGAAAACGCTATAAGAATCTCGTCGCGAACTACGACAAGAAAACGCTCTACACGCCGGCTGAGGCGATCGATCTCGTGAAGAAGAACGCCAACGCGAAATTCAACGAGACGGTCGAGATTCACATTCGTCTCGGCGTCGATCCGAAAAAGAGCGACCAGAACGTGCGCGGCACCGTGCTTTTGCCGCACGGAACCGGCCGCACCGTACGCGTCATTGCGTTCGCGAAGGGCGACAACGCCAAAGCCGCGCAGGAAGCGGGCGCCGATCTCGTCGGCGACCAGGACCTCATCGACCGCCTCAAGGGCGGCTTCACCGAGTTCGACGTCGCGGTTGCGACGCCGGACATGATGGCGCAAGTTGGTAAGGAACTCGGTCGTATCCTCGCCCAGAAGATGCCGAACCCCAAGGCCGGCACCGTCTCGGCAAACATCGCCGGCGCGATTCGCGACATCAAGGCCGGTAAGGTCGAATACCGTCTCGACAAGAGCGGTATCATTCACACGATCGTCGGCAAGTCGCAGTTCGAGGCCAATCAATTGGTCGAGAATCTGCTCGCGCTGCTCGATGCCGTCGTGCGCGCCAAACCGTCCGCGGCGAAGGGCACGTATCTCAAGAGCGTGACCATCACGAGCACGATGGGCCCCGGCGTTAAGGTCGATCCGAACCGGATCCGCGCGACCGCGTAAAGCGGAATCGCTTGTCACCAGGGAAACGGGCCCGCAGCGATGCGGGCCCTTTTGTTGCCTTTTTTGCGTGAAAAAACTCTGAAGAAGCGGTTGGCAGGAGGTCCTCTGGGTATAAGAAGCCTTGAGTCAACGTCTGTGATTCAAGGAGTGATTTAACCTGGGATGGCTACCGATCCGATCCAACGCAACGAACGCATTTCCGACGCCGACGCGCATAGCGAGGCCATGTCGCTTCCGATCAATGCCGTCGTCCGGCGCCTCATCGCGCTATTAGGGGCCACGACCGTGGCCACAATCGGTGGGGTGACCGAGACGCGTGCGGTCGCGCAGTGGACGGACGGACGGGTGCCGCAACGGCCCAATGTGCTCCGTTTCGCGCTTCAGCTTGCGTCGATGATCGGTGACGAGGCGAACATCGAAAGCATCCGCGCGTGGTTCGCCGGAACGAATCCGCTGTTGGACGATCAGGTTCCCTCGCTCATGCTTCGCGATCGGCCGCTTCATGAGATCGGTGCGTCAATGATGGCGGCTGCGCGATCCTTTGCCTCCAGATAATCGGAGCGCTCACCGTAAATCACACCTTGTATGACGCGACGATAGGGCGTAGGGTGGAACGACGAGGTACACCACGTGCAAGACACGACCCAGGCGGCGTTCGGGAACGTCGTCGATCCGGCGGGCGTGTTTGCGCTAGTCGGTGATTTCGATCTCTTTAACGCCCCCCAGCTCGAAGGGGAAATTTCGAGCCGATTACGCTCGTTCGACCCGCTCTATCTCGATTTTTCCGCATGCACGTACGTCGATTCGTCGATTCTGTCCGTGCTCGTACGCGCCGTGCGCGATCACGGCGACCGAATTCATATGATCGTGCCGCGTGATGGAAACGTCGCGCGTATCCTCGCGGTCACGCAACTCGATCGCGTGTTCCCGATCGTTGCTTAGAGCTGTACGTCGACGAGTTCTACCCGTCCGGAGTTGAGATCATAGTACGCGCCGACGATGCGAGCCTCGCCGGCCGCGACCGCATCGGCGATGATTTTCGAGCGTTCGTAGACGGCGCGCGCGTTGCGGCGAACGTTCTCCACCACGGCGTTATGCCACCAGTCCCCGTCGGTCTGATCCGCCCGCGTCGCGATGGCGGCCGGTGAAATGGCATCGGCAAGGCGCTGCATATGCCCGGGAAAGAACGTGCCCGACTCGAGGTGGTCGAGCGCGGCTTTGACCGCACCGCACTGCTCGTGACCGAGGACGACGACCAGCATCGATTTGAGCACGGCGACGCCGTACTCGATCGACGCGAGCCCGTCTTCGTTGACGATGTTACCCGCAACGCGAATGACGAACAGATTGCCCGGGCGCTGATCGAAGATCGTTTCGATCGGAACGCGTGAATCCGAACAGCCCAAGATCGTTGCAAACGGTTGTTGGCCGTTCGCAAGACTGATGCGCTCGGCCGAGGGTGACGGCGCGAGCGTGCGCTCTTCGACGAAGCGTTTGTTGCCTTCCACGAGGCGAAGCACGGCGTCGTCGAGCGTTGCGGGTCGGCTAAAGGGCATGGATGCGGTTGCGCTCTTTCTACGTGACGATGGTGACGCGTCCGGTGTCCAGGTGATAGACACCGCCGGCGATGGAGAGTTGCTTCGCGGACACGGCCTTTTCGACAATCGTGGAACGACGCGGAAGATTCGCGACCGACTCTTTGACGTTTGCAATTGTCGCATTCTCCACCCAGTCTCCGGGTTCTCCTTTGGCCGCCTTGGCCGCCGGTTCGATCGCATTGACGAGACTTTGAATATGCGAAGGCTGCGGCTTTGCGTCTTTGACGTACTGCACGGTTGCTTTGACGGCGCCGCAGTGCGTGTGACCGAGCACCAGGATGAGCGTCGACTTTAAAACCGCAACGCTATATTCGATCGAACCCAAGCCGTGCTCGTCGACGAAATTGCCGGCGACGCGAACGCCGAAAATATTGCCCGGAATCTGATCGAAGACGGTTTCGACCGGGACCCGAGAGTCGGAGCAACTGACGACGATCGCAAACGGGCTTTGACCCTCGGCGAGTTCGAGGCGGCGCGCGGTCAGCGGCGGACAGATTGCGCGGTCCGCGACGAAACGGGCGTTTCCGGCCATCAGCGTGTCGAGCGCGTTGCGCGCCTCTGGATGAAGGGCGGCTGACGAAACGGGGCGGGACGCGGCGAGAACGCCTAGCGTGCCGAGGGAGCCGGCCAGGAAGAGCCGGCGCGAAGAACCAGGCATGAAAAACACCTCCTCGAGCGGCTTTTCGCCTGGAAGGTTTGCCCTCCCCTAGTCCTTGCGCCGAGCGGTGGGATGTGGTAGCTTATTTGACGGCTCCGAAGACCGTAACCGGCCGCAAGGCCTTAATGCCGCAAGGCAGTTACCGAGGTGCGTGGTTCGACAAGCTCTCTCCTGAATGATTGCGAGTTGGAAGCGCCCTCCGGACGGATGGAGCGCTTTTTTAGTTCCAAGAAAGCGACACAACGTCAATGCCAACCGCACGTAAAGAAGCAGCGGTACAAGAGTTACGCGACCGGCTTGCCGTCTCGCAGAACTTGTTCTTGACCGACTTTGCGGGCCTGACCGTCGAAGAGATTACGAAACTTCGCGGCGAGCTTCGCAAGGACGGCAGCACCTATGCCGTCGTCAAGAACACGCTCTTCAAGATTGCCGCGGGCGAAGATATCGCCAAGCAGCTTGAAGAGTTTTTGGCCGGTCCGACCGGCATCGTGTTCGCAGGCAGCGATCCCGTTGCCCCCGCGAAGGCGATCAAACAGTTCGCTGACGACAGCAAGAAACTCGGCATCAAGGCGGCGATCGTCGACGGCAAGTTCGCCGACAAATCGCAAGTCGAAGCGCTCGCCGCGCTTCCGCCCAAAGCCGAACTCGTCGCCAAACTCGTTGGTACGCTCGCAGGTCCGCTGCGCGGTCTCGTCACCGTGCTCTCGGGCAATCAGAGCGGCCTCGTCCGTGTGCTCAACCAAATCCGCGAGCAAAAAGAAGCCGCGGCCTAAAGAATTCAAGGAGATATCACTATCATGGCAGTTGCCGAACTCATCGAACAAATCGACAAACTCACCGTGCTCGAGCTCGCGGACCTCGTCAAGCAGCTCGAAGAGAAGTACGGCGTCAGCGCGGCTGCGCCCGCGATGATGATGGCGGCCCCCGGTGCCGCAGCCGCTGCTCCGGCCGCGGAGAAGACCGAATTCGACGTGATCCTCGCGGATGCGGGCGCGGAGAAGATCAAGGTCATCAAGGCCGTTCGCGAAATCACGAGCCTCGGTCTGACCGAAGCCAAAGCGTTCGTCGAGAGCGCACCCAAGGCCGTCAAAGAAGGCGTCACCAAAGACGAAGCCGAGAGCGTCAAGAAGAAGCTCGAAGAAGCCGGCGCCAAAGTCGAGATCAAGTAATTCGACCGGTGTCATCCTGAGCGAAGGCGCGCCGCGCCGGAGTCGAAGGATCGAATCGAGAAGGAGCGGGGCGGAAACGTCTCGCTCTTTTCTTTTTGCGGAGGCAGTGTGTCACAGCAGCCGATGAACCCGGCGTCGATCCTTATTTGGGTCGTCGTCATCGCATTGATCCTCTTTCGGGCGTCGCGTCCGCAGCGCATCAGCGTGACGCGGATGTGGATGACGGCGGGGATCTTGATGTTGGTCGGCGCGTTCGCGATCTGGGGGTACGAGCAGATGAACCCCGCGCCCGCCTGGGAGATCGTTGCCGCCATTGTTCTTGGCCTTGCTGCCGGCATTCCCGTGGGCATGCTTCGCGGCCGGCACACACAGGTCGCGGCCACCGACAAGCATGGCGTCATGCAGCTTGGCCCATCCTGGATTACGGCGGGAATCTACCTCGCGGCGTTCGCATTTCGCGCCGGGCTGCGCATGCTGGTTCCGCCGACCAGTTCGCTTGGGACGGTCGTCGGCGATGGAGTGCTCGTGTTCGCCATCGCGATCATCGGCATGACGTATTACGTCGTCTATCAGAAGTACGAAGCCCTCGATCACGCGTCGATGGAGGCCGCATCATGACCACGCGTATTGCCCAGGCACGCTATGGACGCGAAGGCGGCGGCACGGTGACGCTCGTCGTTGAGCGGTACGAGAACGAACCGGACTTTCAAAGTTACGCGCTCACGCGCTTCGTCGATCCCCATGACCCGTCGTTTGCGTCCTTCGCGGGCTTTGACGTTCGGGCGGAGCTGATCGATCTGCTCGATGGGCAGTTTGAGGATGGATCGGCAGCATTTGCCGGCGCGAAAGCGGAGTTGCTCGCGGCGTTCGACGTGGGCGAGGCCGTCTAGCCTCCCCGCCGTATCATACTTGAAACGAGCGTTTCAAGTATGATAGGCTCCGCTCATGACGCGCAGCGCTGATGCTCGTCGCCGAGCGGAATTGCTCGAAGCGATCGTCGACTACGTCTTCGAACATGGGTTGAGCGACTTGTCGCTGCGGCCGCTTGCGGATGCGGTCGGCGCGAGCCCGCGGGTCTTGCTCTATTATTTCGGGCCTTCGAAGAGCGATCTTATCCAAGCGATCATCGCCGGTGTGCGCGATCGCCAGCTGCGCGGCTTTGCCGCGATCAGAGAATCGCCGTTCGGTTCGCCCCGTGAAGCGTGTCTCGCCGTTTGGACGATCATGACGCAACCGGCGTTAGGGCCGCTCTTCCGATTCTTCTTCGAGCTCTTCGGGCTTGCGCTGGTGGACCGGTCGACGTATGCGGCGTTTCTCGACCATGCGATCGAAGATTGGCTGGCGTTCTTCTCCGAACCGCTGATCGCCGGCGGCGTTTCACGCGACGAAGCGCGCGCGCGCGCAACGATTGTCCTCGCCGGATTCCGTGGCTTCCTCATGGACCTCTGTGCGACGGGCGATCGCGAGCGCATCGACCGCGCAGTCGCGATGTGGCTCGACCTCATCATGCCCGCACCGGAAACCAAGGAGTTCCGTCATGCTCAATAAGCGCTCGGCCGCGATGACCTTCATTTTTATCACGGTGCTGCTCGACATGCTCGCGCTGGGCATCATCATTCCGGTCTTCCAGCCGCTGATCATTACGTTCTCGCACGGAAACTACGCGAACGCTTCGATCGCGACGGGTATCTTTGCGACGATCTTTGCGCTCGTGCAGTTTTTTGCATCGCCGGTGCTCGGGACACTATCCGACCGATTCGGGCGTCGTCCCATCGTGTTGCTTTCGAACCTCGGAACGAGCTTTGACTACGTAATTTTAGCGCTTGCGCCCAATCTGTTCTGGCTCTTCATCGGGCGCGTCGTCTCCGGCGCGACGACGGCGAGCATTACTGTTGCGAGCGCCTACGTCGCGGACGTCACGCCTGCCGATAAACGGGCCGGTGCGTACGGCATGATCAGCGCGGCGTTCGGTATCGGATTCGTCGTCGGTCCCGCCCTAGGCGGATTCTTGGGCGCGCACGATCCGCGCTTGCCGTTCTGGGTCGCGAGTGCGCTCAGCATGCTGAACTTTTTCTACGGACTCTTCGTCCTGCCCGAATCGCTCGATCGCGCCCATCGTAATCCGTTTTCGTGGAAACGTGCCAACCCGCTCGGCTCGCTCAAGCTCCTGCGCCGGCACTCTGAACTGTCGGGGCTTGCGCTCGTGACGCAGATCGGGTACGTCGCGCACGAAGCGCTGCCGCAACTGTTCATCTTGTACACGATGTATGCATACGGTTGGACGATGAAAACGATCGGCGTCTCGCTCGCCGTCGTCGGCGTTGTAACGATCGTCGTATCGGGGTTCGTCATTCAACCGGTAGTCAACCGGCTCGGCGAACGCAAGGCATTGCTGGCGGGGCTCTTTCTCGGCGGCCTCGGATTCGTGCTCTACGCCGGAAGCGAAGTGGTGTTTTGGGTGGCCATCGTCGTCAATATGATGTGGATGATCGGCTCGTCATCCTCACAAGCGATCATGACGCGCCGGGTGGAGAAGAACGAACAAGGCGAGTTGCAAGGGGCGATCAATATGCTACGCAGCGTCGGCATGATGATCGGGCCTGCGATTTTCACCGGCTTCTTTGCGTATTCGATCGGCGGGGCGCACGCATGGAAATTTCCGGGTTTGGCGTGGGTCGTCGGCGGCCTGATGCTGTTCGCATCTGTGATCGTCGCCGCGCGCGTCACGTCGCCATCGGATGACGTTCGCGAGACGATCGACCATGCCGAGGCGCTCGAAGCGGCGCTGCCCGACGAGGTTCCGCTGGTCCAATCGTAAGCGGCGCGCCGGTCCGTTCATGTGACGAGGGCGTCGTGTTTGCACACGACGCCCTCGTTCACCGTACGAATGCCGTCAAACGTTACCAGATCTGGCAGCGTTTGTTAGCCGGACGAACCATCGGCGTGCCGGCTTTGCATCCCCATGCCGCGGCAAACTGCGGCATGTTGGACAGCGTGGCGTTCACGCGGAACTTGTCGTATGCGTGAACGTCGGTCTTGGCGTAGAGCGCGATGGTTTGCTCGCGCTGATTACTCGCCCAGACGTGTGCCCATCCGAGGAAGAAGCGCTGTTCGGGCGTGTAGCCGTCGATGTTGACGCGCGGGTGCTTAGCTTGCCACTCTTCGAAAGCCTTATAGGCGATCGTCAAGCCGCCGAGATCCGCGGTCGCCTCGCCGACGACGAGCTTTCCGTTTTCTTTGACGCCCGGCGCCGGCGAGAGCGCGTTGTATTGATCGATGATGCACTGCTCGCGTGCGTTGAAGCGCGCCTTGTCGGCGGGGCTCCACCAATTCGCAAGATTGCCTTTGGCATCGAACTGGCTGCCTTCATCGTCGAAGCCGTGCGTCGATTCATGGCCGATGACGGCGCCGATGCCGCCGAAGTTCATCGCCATATCGCCGGTCGCGTCGAAGAACGGCGGTTGCAGGATGCCGGCCGGGAAGACGATCTCGTTGACGGTCGGATCGTAATACGCGTTGACCGTCGGCGGTGTCATGCCCCACAGCGTGCGGTCGACCGGCTTATTGATATGTGCGTAATCCCATTTGTTGTTGAAGATGTACGCCTGAATGACGTTGGTCGCGTACGGCCCCGGCGTCACGTCGAGTCCCGCGTAGCTGCGCCATTTATCCGGGTAGCCGATCTTGAGCAAGAACGCATCGAGCTTGGCTTGCGCGCGCGCCTTGGTCGCGGGCGTCATCCACGATAACTGGCCCATGTCGGTGTGCAGCGCGGATTTCACATAGTGAACCATCTCGAGCGCTTGCGCTTTGGCCGACTGCGGGAAGGCCTTGGCGACGTAGAGCTGTCCGAGCGCTTCACCGAGATTCGCATCCGTCGAACCGGTGCAGCGCTTCCAGCGAACGAGCTGTTCCTTTGCGCCGCGCAGCGTTTGACCGTAGAACGCAAAGTTCGCATCGTCGAACGCTTTGGGTAACGCCGATGCAAACGCATGGACGGTATGCCAGCGAAGATACGTCTTGATCTGCGCGGGTGTCCACGAGGCGAGGTCGCTCGAAAGGGCCTTGAAGTACTCGGGCTGCGCGACGTTGATGGCTTCGGGCGTTACGCCGGATGCGCTGAAATACGACGCCCAATCGATCTCCGGCGCCATCTTTTGCAATCCGGCGAGATCGGTCTTGTTGTAGACCTTTTGCGGGTCACGTTCCTCGACGCGCGACATCTGCGATTTCGCGAGCGTCGTTTCCATCATCATGACCGTCGCTGCGTCTTGCTGCGCTTGCGCTTGGCTTTCGCCCAAGAGCGTGAACATCTGCGCGACGTGCGCGACGTACGCGTCCTGGAGCTTTTTGCTCGCGGCGTCCGTCTTGAGGTAATAATCCCGGTCGGGAAGTCCGAGGCCGGCCTGGGCGAGTTGCGAGATGTCCATGGTGCTGTTCTTGAAGTCGGCGCCCGAGCCGAATCCGAAGAATACGTTGACGTTGGCCAGCTGGAGCTGCGCGAGCACCGGGGCTAGACTCT
>DASSZO010000151.1:0-10153 GCA_035702815.1 Candidatus Aquilonibacter sp.
CCGGACGACGCTAACCGTTTGTTGCCTGTCGCGCTGCAGCAGCGCCTCTTGCGTATGCTGGTCGAGCGCCGGCGCCTGGCCCCCTTGCAAGAAAACGTGACGCCCCTCGTGCAGTATTTTTACTCAGGCGTCGTCCGCCACAACAACACGCTCGTGCATCGTCTCACGATCCAATCCAAGGTCGTCGGCCCCGAAGGCGCCGAGATCTACGAGACGCGGTTCATCTTCGATGACCAAGGCACGAACATTCAAGTTCTCAACTAGCGCGCCTTGAAGAAGACGGCGCTCATCACCGGGATCACCGGTCAAGACGGCTCCTATCTGGCCGAGCTCTTACTCGAAAAGGGCTATCGCGTCGTCGGAATGACTCGCCGCACGTCGACCGACGTCCACGAGCGCATTCAACACATCTTTGACGACATCGAGTTCGTCTCGGGCGATCTCCTCGATCAGACCTCGATCACGACGATCGTGAACGACGTGCGTCCGGATGAGGTTTATAATCTCGCCGCGCAATCGTTCGTCCCGACCTCATGGGCGCAGCCCGTGCTCACCGGTGAGTTTACCGCGCTCGGCGTGACGCGCGTGCTCGAAGCGATTCGTTCGGTCGATCCGCGCATTAAGTTCTACCAAGCGTCTAGTTCGGAAATGTTCGGCAAAGTCGTCGAGGTTCCGCAAAGTGAACGGACCGGCTTCTATCCTCGCAGTCCGTACGGCGTCGCAAAAGTCTACGGCCATTGGATCACCGTCAATTATCGCGAATCCTACGACATGTTCGCCGTAAGCGGAATCCTGTTCAACCACGAATCCGTGCCGGCAACGACGCCGATCATCGTAAAGCGGGGCAACGTCGTAGACGTGGCGCCGATCGGCGACGTGATGCGCGTGCGCGGGAAGGGCGCAAACGTGCAACGTTTCGAGCTCGACGGCTTGGAAGTGTGGGATGGCGAACGCTTCGTGAAGGTGCTCGGTGGAACGGCGTACCGTCACCGGCCGGTCGTCGACAACAAAGGCGTTCGAACGGTCGAAGCGCGATGCGGATCCGTGACCCTCACCGCCGACCACGTGATGTTTTTGGACGGCGAGGAACGACCGTCGAAGGACGTCGCGGCCGGCGACAAGATGCTGCGAGCCGCGCTTCCCGACGCACCGTGCTTCTCGAACCCCGGCCTAGAATTCGCGTCGATGCTCGGCGCGTTCTTACGTTGCGGCTCATACACAAACGATGCCCGTTTTCAGGAATGTTACGTCGAGTACTCTGCGACTCAGGCGCCGCACTATCAGACAGGCGGCGCGCTCGCCCTTGACGCGAAGACGCGCCTTTCCGAATGGCTTGCAGAAGAGTGCTACACCGCCGATGGATATCAGCGCGTTCCGCGCGTGATCCTCAACGCCTCGGAAGAAACCTGGCTCGCCTTTCTCGAGGCTTTCAACGTAACCGACGGGGTGAAGACCGATTCACCGGTTCTCGCGATGGGGTTGTGGTGGATGGCGAGGAAGGCTCTCGGCCAGGAACTCGTCCTCAATATCGATCGTGGCCCCGAGGAGCGGCCCGGGCCGTTCTACTCGCTCAACCTCCGAACGCCGAACCCCAGCAATAAAGGCGCTCATCTGCGCAAAGATTTGCGCGAGGTAAAGCGGGTGCAGGAAGACCCGCACTTCGACGGATGGCTCTACGACATTACGACCGAAACCGAGCGTTTTCACGCGGGTGTCGGCGAGCTCGTCATTCATAACTCTCCGCGTCGGGGCAAGGAATTCGTCACGCGGAAGATTACGGACGGCGTTGCGCGCATCAAGCTCGGCTTAGCTGATGAATTACGTCTCGGCAATCTCGAAGCGCAGCGTGATTGGGGCTTCGCCGGCGATTACGTGCGGGCCATGTGGATGATGCTGCAGCACGAAACGCCTGACGACTACGTGATTGCGACGGGGCGCACGCACAGCGTTCGGGAGTTTGTTCGCATCGCGTTCGAGGCGGCTGGGCTGGGCGCATACGAGCCGTACGTCAAGCTCGATCCGCGATTTATGCGGCCGGCGGAAGTCGATCTGCTCGTCGGCGATCCTTCGAAGGCCAAGAGCGTGCTGGGCTGGGAGCCGAAAGTTTCGTTTGAAGAGCTCGTCGAGTTGATGGTTCGCGCCGACATCGATCGCCTCTCGCCGCAGGTTCGCGTTTAGTTTCCATGCGCGCGCTCGTCACCGGAGCGACGGGCTTTGTCGGCGGCTATCTGATTGCCGCGCTGCACGAAGCAGGCGATGAAACGTTCCCGTGTGGCGGCCCGCAGGACGATCACGCGTTTCCGCTCGACCTCGCCGATTCGTCTGCGATTCGCGCTGCCCTCGATCTCGCGCAACCCGACGTCGTCTTTCACCTTGCCGCGCAAACGTTTGTGCCCGATTCAAGCGCATCGCCGCAGCCGACGTATGAAGCCAACGTCCTCGGCACCGCCAACGTCGCGCGCGCGATTCGCGAGTACGGGCAGACGGCGCGCGCGCCGCGCCTCGTGTTTACGAGCTCCGCCGAGGTTTACGGTCGTCAACCCGACGACGCGTTTCCGCTCAAAGAGACGGCCCCGCTGCACCCGTCCAATCCGTATGCGGCGAGCAAAGCCGCGGCCGAGATGTTGCTGGCTGGTGAAGCGGCATCGTTCGGACTCGACGTCGTCATCGCGCGCGCCTTTAACCACATCGGTCCCGGGCAGAACGAGCGATTCGTCGTGAGCAGCTTCGCGTCGCAACTCGCCCGCATCGCACGCCGCGAGACGTCGATTTTGCAGGTGGGGAACCTGAGCGCCAAGCGCGACTTTCTCGACGTTCGCGACGTCGTGCGGGCGTACGTCGCGCTTGCAAAAGACGGCGTGAGCGGCGAAACGTACAACGTATGCAGCGGGATCGCGTATCCGATCCGCGATGTGTTGCGCGAGTTGATTCTTGCGGCCCATGTTCCGGTCGAGGTGCGCGAAGACGCGGACCGCATGCGTCCGTCCGACACGCCGCTCTTCGTCGGCGACAACACCAAGTTGCGCGCGGCCACCGGGTGGGAGCCGCAGGTTCCATTCCGCTCGTCCATTCGGGAGATTTATGCAGCAGCTGCGAGTAAGCTCGGCGCTTCCTGATCCGCCGTTCGAGTTTTACGACAACGGCGCGCCGTCCGGGTTCGACGTCGCGTTGACGCAAGCGATTGCGCGTGAAATCGGTCGCGCATGGACGCTCGTCCCGTTTTCGGGCGACAGCTTCGAAGCGATTTTCGATGGCCTGGGCGCGAGCGCCGATCTCGTTGCGTCCGGAACGACGATCACGCCCGAACGGCAAGCGCGGGCGCGGTTCTGCGCGCCCTATCTTCGTTCGGGACAGAGCCTCGTCGTCAACATCAATGCGACACCGCACGCGACGAGCCTCGACGCGCTGGGCGGCCTCGCGGTCGGTATTCAAAAGGGAAATACGTCGGAAGCCGTAGCGCAGCAACTGCTCGCGCAAGGCAAGATCGCGCGCATTGCCTGGTATGCCTATCATGATATCGATAAGGCGCTGGGCGATCTCGAAGCGGGCCGCATCGGTGCGATCATCAAGCTCGAGCCGGTCATGCGCGCGCTGACCGCGACTCGCCCGTCGCTTCGCGTGGTGCAAGCCGGCCTCACCGTGGAAATGATCGCCTATTGCGTCGCGCTCGCTGATAAAGCTCTTGCCGATGACATCAACGCGGCGCAGCAAACGCTGCTCGCAAACGGAACGATCGAGGCACTTGCCAATCGATTCAACCTGCTCTCGCCGCATACGGAGATCGCTCGATGATCCACGCCTTCCGTCTTTTTACCGGACCCGATAACGCCTCACACGTCGAAGAGGGCGTGCTGCACGAAGATCCGGCCGCGGTCACGACGATGCACGTCAAGGAAACGCCGGCCCACTCCGCGTTCGACTGGCACAACGATCCCGAGCCCCAATACGTCATCACGCTCTCGGGGACGCTCGAATTTACGACCCGCGACGGCGAGCAGTTCACGCTGCGCCCGGGCGACGTGCTCATCGCGCAAGATCATGTCGGCACCGGCCATAAGTGGCGCTTGATCGACGATCAACCGTGGCGCCGGGCGTATGTCGCGCTCGCCGCCGGCAGCGTGCCGCCGTTCGAGGCGACGGGAAAAGCGGCGCCTCGGCCCTAACTACAAGCGCCCCATGACCGATCCACGCAACGAAGAACTTCAAGCGCTCGTCTTCAAAAATCGCGGCGCGCTGCTCTCGATTCCGGCCGCGATCCTCGCGGCATTCGGAAAACCGAGTGCGACGAGCGTCGCCGTCGGGTTACCGCTGGCACTCGCGGGCGAATTAATCCGTTGCTGGGCGGTCGGGTACTCCGGCGTGACGACTCGCGGCGATCATGTGGAAGCGCCCAAACTCGTGACCGCCGGTCCGTACGCGCACGTTCGCAATCCGCTGTACGTCGGAAACTTCATCACGGCGCTCGGCTTCAGCATCGCGTTTACCGGAAAGAATTCGTTCGCCCAAAAGGTCGCGCTGCTGGGCGGCTCGCTCGGTGTGATGGCCGCGGTATACGCGACGATCATTCCGCACGAAGAGCAGTTCTTGCGTTCGCAGTTCGGCGAAGCGTTCGATCGCTATTGCGAGGAAGTTCCGCCGCTCGTTCCGCTCGCCGAACCCGCGGGCGATCAGCAAGGTGAGTGGAATCCGTCGGTCATCAAAGAGGCCGAAACGCGCACGTTCGCGACCTTCGGCGCAATGCTCGGCGTGCTGATCCTCAAAACGCTCAAGGCGTAATGCAAGCACCGCGATGACGTCACGCGGCCGCCTGACCCTCGCGCTCGTTCTGGCCGCGGCCGTCGCGGCGCTCGAATTTTGGGGCGGCTACGCGTCGCACAGTATCGCGCTGCTCACCGACGCCGTGCACGTCTGCATGGATGTCTTTGCGCTGGCCGTCGCACTGATCGCGGCCATCGGCGCATCGCGGCCCGCCGACGCGCGCAAGACGTGGGGATACGGCCGGATCGAAGTGCTCGGCGCGCTGTTCAACGGTGCGTTGCTCTTCGGCGCAACGCTCGTACTCGTCGTCGAAGCCGTTCGGCGTTTCGGCGCGCCGATCGAACCGCACGGCATCCTCATGACGATCGTCGCGGCGATTGGGCTCGTCGTCAATCTCGGGATCGGCCTCACGCTCTCGCACGATCACTCGGAGAATCTCAACATCCGCGCCGCGCTCTTTCACGTCGTCGGCGATGCGCTCGGCGCGTTTGCGGTCATCGTCGGCGGCGTCGTCATCATCTTCACGCACGCGGCGTGGATCGATCCGCTGCTCTCGCTCTTCGTCGCCGCAATTATCATCGCGGGTGTCGTGCGGGTGCTGCGCGATGCGGCCGACGTGTTGCTCGAGGCAACGCCCGCCGGTATCGATGCCGACGAGGTCGCGGGCCGCATGCGGGCGGTCGACGGCATCGAGGCGGTGCATGACCTGCACATCTGGACGATCGGCACCGACTCGCGAGCGCTCTCCGCGCATGTCCTGGTCTCCCAGGCGCAGCTTCGGCAGGGGCCTGCCGTCCTCGACCGCCTGCGGACGATGCTGCTCGACCGCTACGGAATCGGCCACGTCACGGTCCAGCTGGAGACCGAGCACTGCGACCCCGGGGGCGTGATCATCTGCCGCCCCGATCCGGGCAGTCCTCAATCCTGACTTAAGTCGTGCGGGGGGAGCCCGAACCCGTCCCGAAGCCGGGGCGGGTTATGAGTTCCATGCGTTCCAATGCCGTTGTTCTCTCGACCGCCCGCACGCCGTTCGGCAAGCTCGGCGGCGCGCTCTCGCCGCTCGACGCGACGACGCTGGGGGCCGTTGCGCTCGTCGGCGCGCTACGTCGCGCGGGCATCGATCCCTCGGACGTCGAGCATCTGATCTTCGGACAAGTGCTGCAGGCCGGCGCCGGACAAAACCCGGCGCGCCAAGTGCTGTTCAAGACGGGCCTTGCGAAAACGACGACGGCGGAAACCGTGAACAAAGTCTGCGCGTCGGGCCTGCTTTCGGTTGCCAACGCAATGCGACTGATCAACGCGGGAGCCAACTCGGTCGTCGCCGCCGGCGGCATGGAATCGATGTCGAACGCGCCGTATCTGCTCAAGGACGCGCGCTTCGGGTATCGCTTCGGCGACGGCAAAGTCATCGACGCGATGATCCACGACGGCCTCTGGGATGCCTACTTCCCGATGACGATGTCCACGCAGGGCAGCATCGTTGCCAACGAATTCGGCATGTCGCGCGAAGAACAAGATCGCTTCGCCTACGAGAGCCACCGCCGCGCGAACGCCACCCACGAAGCCGGCAACTTCGCCGATGAAATCGTTCCCGTGAAAGTTGCGTCCAAGGCGAAGGGGAAGGTCGTCGTCGACGAGCTTCCGCAGCAAGCGAAGATGCGTGTTCCCGCGATGGCCGGCGGCGGCTCGAACAACGTCTGGGATCACACGCCGTCGGAACAGTTCACCTTCGATTATGCGAAGTGGGCGCCGTTCGTGACCGGTGACGCGCCGCACACGCTCGTCGATCGCGACGAAGCGGTGCGTGCGGACGCGAGCATGGAAGCGATGGCCAAGCTCAAGCCGCTCGAAGCGGGCGGTACGATCACGGCGGCAAACGCGCCGGGCGTCAACGACGGCGCGGCCGCGCTGCTTCTCGCCGACGCGACGTGGGCGCAGCAACATGGACACGAAGCGCTCGCGACGGTGCTCGATCACGCGACGGTCGGTTGGGATTCCCCGTACATCTGCATGACGCCGGCGATGGCGGCGCAGAAACTGCTCGACAAGCACGGCCTCTCGGTCAACGACATCCACGTGTGGGAGATCAACGAAGCGTTCTCCGCCGTGGCGATCACGTCGGCGCGCAACCTGGGCGTCGGTGAAGAGAAGATCAATCAGTTCGGCGGCGCGGTCGCGATGGGACATCCGATCGGCGCGTCCGGTGCGCGCATCGTCGGCACGCTCATCAATCAGCTGCGTAAGCGCGGCGGCGGATACGGCATCGCGTCGATCTGCTCGGGCGGCGGACAGGGCGACGCGTTGTTAGTGAAAGTCGGCTAAGGTGAAGATCGCCGTGATCGGTGCCGGACAGATGGGTTCCGGCATCGCACAAGTGGCCGCGCAAAGCGGCCACGAGGTTCTGCTCAACGACCGCGCTCCGGAGTATATCCAGCGCGGTCTCGGCGTCATTGGTAAGAATCTCAATCGCAGCGTCGAGAAGGGCAAGCTCGATGCAGCCAAGCGCGACGAGATCCTCGCGCGCATCGCTCCGCATCCCGCGCTCGAAGGTCTCGACGTGGACATCGCGATCGAAGCGGCGACCGAACACCTGGAAACCAAGCTCGAACTCTTTCGCACGCTCGATCGGGTCACGCCCGAGAAGACGATTCTCGCGAGCAATACCTCGTCGATTTCGATCACGATGCTCGGCGGCGCCACCAATCGCCCCGAACGCGTGATCGGCATGCACTTCATGAATCCGGTTCCGGTCATGCAGCTCGTCGAAATCATTCGCGGGATTGCGACGTCCGATGAGACGTACCAGTTCACGGAGTCGCTCGCGACGCAGATGGGCAAGACGCCGGTCGAAGTGCGCGACTTTCCGGGATTCGTGTCAAACCGCGTGCTCATGCCGATGATCAACGAGGCGATCTACGCCCTGTACGAAGGCGTCGGTTCGGTCGAAGCGATCGACACGGTCATGAAGCTCGGCATGAACCATCCGATGGGACCGCTCACGCTCGCCGACTTCATCGGACTCGACACGTGCCTGGCGATCATGAACGTCCTGTACGACGGATTCTCCGATACGAAATACCGCCCGTGTCCGCTCCTCAAGCAATACGTCGCCGCCGGTTGGCTCGGCCGTAAGAGCGGGCGGGGATTCTACACCTACGCATGATCGACTCGACGGCGCGAGCCCAGTTCGACCTCACCGACGAACAGAAGCAGATCGCTGCGCTCGCTGCCGAGATCGCGCAGCGTGAGATCGCGCCGAACATTGCGCGCTGGGATCGCGAACACGCATTTCCGCGCGAACTGTACGCGAAACTCAACGACGCCGGGATCATGGGAATCATCATTCCCGAAGCCTACGGCGGCGTGGGTGCCGATTACGTTTCATATGCGCTCGCGATCGAAGAACTCGCGCGCTTCGATGCGGGAACGGCCGTCACCGTTTCGGTGCACTCGATGATCTGCTCGGCGATCTTGCGCCTGGGCAGCGAAGCGCAAAAACAGCATTGGTTGCCCAAGCTCGGAAGCCAAGATGCGATCGGCGCCTTTGCGCTGACCGAGCCGGACTGCGGTTCCGATGCGGCCGCACTTCGCGCAACGGCAAAGACCGTCGACGGCGGCTACATCCTCAACGGGCGCAAGCAGTGGTGCACGAACGGTTCCTATGCCGGCGTGACGATGGGCATGTTCCGCACCGGCGGCAGCGGCGCCAAGGGCGTCAGCGCGTTTCTCATTCCGGGTGACGCACCAGGGATGGTCGTCGAAAAGGTGACCGAGAAGCTCGGCATTCATACCAGCAATACGTGCGATCTCGCGTTCGACGACGTTGAAGTCGGCACCGACGCGCTGCTCGGCAACGAGGGCGACGGATTCGGCTCGGCAATGACGGCGCTCGCCGGCGGCCGCATCGGTATCGCCGCGCAAGCCACGGGCATCCTCGCCGGATGTCTCGATCAATCGATTGCGTTCGCAAAGGACCGCGTTGCGTTCGGCCGCGCGATCGGGGCCTATGAGGGCGTGTCGTTCAAGATCGCGCAGATGGCAACCGATCTCGACGCGGCGCGCATGCTCGTCTACCGCGCGGCGGCGCTGGCCGACGCCGGCAAACCGTTCGTGATCGAAGCGAGCAAAGCCAAACTGTTTGCGTCCACTGCGGCGCGCAAACATGCAGCCGAAGCGCTGCAGATTCATGGTGGCTACGGGTATACCACCGAATTTCCGATCGAGCGGTTTTACCGCGATGCGAAGATCACGGAGATCTACGAGGGAACGAGCGAGATCCAACAGATCATTATCGCCCGTTCGCTCTTAGGAAAACTGGACTAAAAGGTTCGGGCCGCCCTTTTGGGGCGGCCCGCGATGATGTTCTAGGCGATTTGCGTTTCTTTACTCTACCACGAGTACGCCGGTATTGTGAACCGGGCTGGAGCGAGCGGGGATCGAACCCGCGGCAGAGGGACTTCGCAAATCGCCTATCGACACCATCGAATCGCCCCAGCGTGGGTTCATATAACGCGTAGTTAGGAGAAAACAAGAGCACGCCATGAATCTCATGGAGTATCAGGGTAAGGAACTGTTCCGCCGCTGCGGCATTCCCGTTCCACGCTCGCAGCATTGCAACACGCCCGATGAAGTCGCGGCGTTCATCGAAAAGAACCCCGGCAAGTGGGTCGTGAAGGCGCAAGTCCTCATGGGCGGACGCGGCAAAGCGGGCAAGATCAAGTTCGCGACGACCGCGGACGAAGGCCGTAAGGTCGCCCAAGAGATCATGGCGACGCCGATGCCGCCGAATCGTCAGAATCCGAATGGCGAACCGATTCATTCGGTGCTCGTCGAAGAGACGCTCGACGTCGCGCTCGAAGCGTACACCGCGATCAGCGTCGACCGCACGACGAAGAAGCCGGCGATCATCGTGACCAAATTCGGCGGCATGGACGTCGAAGAAGTGCACGAGAAGCATCCCGAATCGTTTGCGACGTTCTTCGTCGATACGGCGATCGGCTATTCGCCGTTCATCGGCCGCGAGCTCGCGTTCAAAACCGATCTCGACGCCGGCTACCGCAAGCAGTTCCCGGCAATCGTCGCGGGCATGTACGATCTGTTCTTTAAGTACGGCGCGAAGCTCGTCGAGATCAACCCGCTCGTGCTCACCAAAGACGGTCGCGTCATTGCGGCCGACGCAAAGGTCGAAATCGACGACGACGCGATGTTCCGCCATCCGGAATTCAAAGAGTGGCAGCAAGTGCTTCCGCTCGATGAAGACGAGACGCTGGCCACCGAAGCCGGCCTCGGCATCCGCAACTTCCGCCGCTTCGGCGGAACGGTCGGCACGATGGCCAACGGTGCGGGCCTTGCGATGGGCACGATGGACGCGGTCAAAAACGCGGGCGGCGAAATC
>DASSZO010000229.1:0-28285 GCA_035702815.1 Candidatus Aquilonibacter sp.
CGTCAGCGTCAGCCGCAAGCCGACCTTCTGGCCCACGGCTTTGCAGTGACGGATGCCCGCCAGGGCGCGATCGAATGCGCCTTGGACGCCGCGGAACGCGTCGTTCGTGGCGCCGATACCGTCGAACGATACGCCTACGTACGCAAAACCGATCTCGCGGATCCGTTGCGCCTTCTTTTCGTCGATGAGCGTGCCGTTCGTCGAAAGCGTAAATTTCAGTCCGAGCGACCGCCCATACTCGGCAAGCTCGAAGAGATCGCGCCGTGCGAGCGGTTCGCCGCCGGAGAGGAGCACGGCAGGCACGCCGAAGCCCGCAAGATCTTCGAGCAGCGCGCGACCCTGTTCGTGCGTCAACTCGCCGGGATACTTTCGCGCGTCCGAATCGCTGTAGCAGTGTTTGCAGCGAAGATTGCACGTGCGCGAAACGTTCCAGACGACGACGGGGCGCCGTTCCTTTGCGCTCTTGGGGGCGTCGTTCCCGCGGCCGTAGCGAAGCGAGTCCATGGGCTGGGCGATATCGCAGAGGACGCGCGTGACGTTAAACATGGACCGCCTCTTTCCACTGCGCCGGGATGTAACTGCAGGCGGGGTCGCTCGTAAACGCATCGCCTTTGACCGTGTACGCGCGCGCCCGAGAGCCGCCGCAAACGCTCCTGAATTCGCAGACGCCGCATTTTCCGGTGAAGTCGTCCGGCGTGCGCAAGCGGCGCAAGAACGGGTCGTTGCGGTACATATCGAGGAGCGATCCGTTGCGAACGTTACCGCACGCGTGCGGAAGAAAACCGCTCGGCCATACCTCCCCGAGGTGGGAGATGAAGACGAATCCCCGTCCGTCGCCGATGCCCGGCAAGCGAAGCGCTCGCGCATCGCGATCGCCGTGCTGGAGAACGTAGCGCCGGTAATGCGGCGCCTCCGTCGTTTTGAGCGGGAACGGCAGCTTTCGCGAGAGCGCGTAGAGCGTCGCGAAGGCCTGTTCGGTCTGCTCGGCGTCGAGCATGTCCGCGAGCCCAGCTCGTCCGACGGGGACGAGGAAGAAGACGCTCCACAAGCTGATCTGCATGCCGGCGACGAGCGCCGCCATCTCGACGATCTGCGTGTGATTGAACGCGCCGATCGTCGTGTTGATCTGTACGCTCAATCCGGCTTCGGCCGCCTGTTCGCACAGGCGCAGCGTGCGATCGAACGAGCCGCGAACGCCGCGAAACGCATCGTGGCCGGCGGCATCCGGCGCATCGAGACTCAACGAAATTCGCTCGCATCCCGCGCGCACCAGGGCGCGCAGCGATTCGGGCGTGACGCGCCCGGTGGCACTCGGCGAAACGGCGGTTCGCACGCCTTTGTTCACGCTGTACTCGACGATTTTAAAAAGATCGTCGCGCATGAACGGATCGCCGCCGGTGAGTACAAACGTCGCAGGATCGCACTCGGCAACCGCATCGACGAGCGCGAAGGCTTCGCGCGTCGTCAACTCCCCTTGATTTCGAAAGGGGATCGCTTCGGCGCGGCAGTGCTGGCAGGCGAGCGCGCATGCGCGCGTCATCTCCCAAATAACGACGCGCGGTGCATCGTCGTAGGTGGTGGGGATAGTGGAATCAAGCATCTCTTTCGGACGATACGACGCCTTCGTCCGAAGCTGGGGAAGATTTAGTGAAGGCGCTCGATCAACTTTTTAGCGCGCGTCTTCATGGCGGGCGTTCCCCGCATCGCCATCCGTTCGACGATGGGAAGGATGCGGTTTCGAAGACGGCGGTCGTCTTTGGCAAAGTCGACAAGAGTCGACAGCGATTCGACGACGACGAGCACGCTGCGGTCGTGCAGATATCCTTCGAGGAGCGCGATGGCACGCGAACGCTCTTTGAGGTCCAGCTTGACGTTCGAAAGCATCTGCGCGACGTGCCAGCGCACTTCATGCTGTTCGACCTTGCCGACTTCATCGATCAGGCGTTTGCGAAACGGCGCCAGCAGGTCCGGGCGAATGCGTGCCAGTTTCTCGGTGGCGTCGGCGGCGCGCATGCGCACGACCGGATCGTCGTCGAGCATCGCATCGAAGAGCTCGGTGAACTTCCCGTTGTCCCGTAGGACGAGCGACAGCACCTCTTCCGAAGCGCCGAGGCGACGCCGGTCTCCCCCGCGCAAACGATCCGCAATCATGATATCGACCAGTGTCGCTTCGGCGTACCGCGCTCCTCTGCGAGGTTTATCGCTCGCTGCGCCAAAGGCTTGTCTCGATATGACACTCGGAGGCGATTTCGAACGGGAAATTCTCGAGCAACCGCAGGTCTGGGAACGCCTGGCCCGTTCGGATGCGGGCCTACGGCTCGCCGGCGCCCTCGAAGGCGATGTGGTGCTGATCGGCAGCGGCAGTTCGCTCTTTGCCGGCGCGCTGGGTGCGCTCGCCTTGCGGCGGCGCGGCATCGCGGCGCACGCGCTCGCGGCAACCGAAGCGCGCAGCGATCGTAATGCGTACCGGCATAAGACGGTCGTCGCGATCTCACAGAGCGGCCGTTCGAGCGACGTGCTCGCCGCGCTCGACGCGTTGGAGCCCGCGCGAACGATCGCGCTTACCAATACGGTTGATTCACCGCTGGGCAAGCGCGCCGACGTCACGATCGACGTCGAAGCCGGACTCGAGAAAGCGATTCCGGCGACGAAAAGCGTTACCGGAACGGTCGCGATCCTTCTGGCAGCAGCGAGCTCGTTCGACGAGCATCGAACGCGGACCGCGGACGATTTGCTCCAAGCGACCGCGCAGATTGGCGCGTATCTTGAACATGAGCGTACGCGATTAGAGGCGCCCGCTGCGGCGATCGCCGCGCGACGGGACGTGATGATTCTCGGAACCGATTACGGCGTACCCGTTGCGCGTGAAGCGGCGCTGAAATTCAAAGAAGCGACGTACATGCACGCCGAGGGATTCGAAGCGGGTGAATTCCGGCATGGGAGCGCGGCGATGCTTGACGGCTCGTCGGTGCTGCTCGGCATCGTTGATGCCGACGGCAAGCCGGTCGTCGAACGCCCGATGCGCGAGGCAGAGCGATCGGGTGCGTTGCGCTACGTGGTTGGAACGGTAGACGTCGACGGCATCGAACGGCTCGGCCCCGTCGTCGAGGATCCGTACAACGTGCTCGCGTGGCTCGTCACCGTACAGCTTCTAGCGTTGTACGTCTCGCGTGCGCGCGGTATCGACAGCGACACGCCCCGAGGTTTGACGAAAGCCATTATCCAGTGAGCCGCCCGGCGCTGGTTCGCGGAATCGATCTGCGCGGAGCGGTCGCGATCAACATGATCACGATGATCGGGATCGGCCCGCTCATCACGATTCCGCTGGTCCTCGCGCAATTGCACGGCCCCCTATCGATCGCAGGTTGGGTCGTCGGCGCGCTGCTTGCGCTGTGCGACGGACTGGTGTGGGCCGAGTTGGGTTCGCTCCTTCCCGGATCCGGCGGTACGTACGGATTTTTGCGTGCAGCTTTTCCACCGGAGGTCGGACGCGCGCTCGCGTTTCTTTTCGTGTGGGAGATGATCTTCGCGGGCCCGCTGCTCGTTGCGAGCGGATACATCGGGTTTGCCGGATACGCGACGTTTCTCTTTCCGACGCTCGCCGGCTCGGCGTGGGCGGTGAAGGCCATTGCCGCCGGCGTCGGTTGCGTGACCCTCGCCGCACTCTATCGCCGCATCACGTCGGTCGCGCAATTCAGCCTCTGGCTCGGCGTTGCCGCGGTCGTGACGCTGCTCTGCGTAACCGTCGCCGGCTACGCGCACTTCTCGCCGCACCTCGCATTCGCACTCGGCCAGGGCGATTCGATGTGGACCGGTTTACTGGGTGGACTTGGAGCCGCGCTCGTCTACACGATGTACGACTATGTCGGTTACGGCCAGGTCACGTGCGTCGGCGATGAGGTTGCGGAACCTCGGCGCACGCTTCCGCGCGCGATCATTATATCGATTTTCGCCGTCGGCGCGCTCTATGTCGCGATGCAGGTTGCGATTCTCGGCGCCGTGCATTGGCAGCAGCTCGATCCGAACTTTCCCGGTTCACAGGTCGTCGCGGCGGCATTCGGCCACCCTGCCGCGGTCGCGGTGACGCTCTTGATTCTCCTGACCGCGTTTGCGTCCGTGTACGGAAACTTGCTCGGTTTTTCGCGCATTCCGTTTGCGGCCGCGCGTGATGGAGCGTTTCTCGCGCCGTTCGCGCGCGTGCATCCCGCGCTGCAGATTCCGTCGGTCTCGCTGCTGGTTGTCGGCCTACTGGCGATCGCTGCCTGCGCCTTCACGCTCGATCAAGTGATCGCCGCGCTGACCGCGGGCCTGGTCTTGGTTCAATCGATCGCCCAAATTGCCGGGCTCATCGTGCTGCGCGCGCGCGGCGAGCGCGGCGGTTATCGAATGCCCCTCTATCCGCTGCCGGCGCTCGTCGCCGCGGCCGGGTGGATTGTCATTTTCTTCCACACCGGCACGCCTGCGATCGTTTTCGGTTTAACGAGCGTCGGTTGCGGCGCCCTCGTGTACGCGTTCGTCGCGAAGCGCGGCGATGCGCTTGCCTAAACTCGGATGGCTAGCGAAGAGAAATTCGTACCAGCCGGGGACGTCGTCTTCAGCCAGGTTTTGATCGCGTAGACGCGCGAACGCCGCGGCTCCCGCGGCGGGATCGCGCGTGGTTTCCACGGCGAACCGGTCGGCGGCCCATTCTCGCGATCGCGAGAACGCGGACAGCGCGGGGCGCAACAGGTTCGATCCGAGGCCCATGACTGCGGCGATCCGCGCCAATCGCAGCGAGTCGTTCGACGGATCATCGTGTGTGAGCGATGCAGCCACGGCGAGCAGGAGTGCGGTGACGCCTCCGGCGGCCGCAATCAATCGCCAGGTATCGCGATGAACGTAGTGCCCGAGTTCGTGGGCGACGACGAACTCGATCTCCTCGGGCGTGAACCCGTCGATGAGCGTATCGCCGATCACGATGCGATGCGTGGTGCCGATCCCCGTGACGAACGCGTTTGCTTTCTTCGTTTGCTTGCTCATATTCATCGTCAAGATGTCTGCGTCGCCGACGCCAAAACGCGATGCAAGCGCGCGCAGGCGCGTCTCGAGCGGGCCTTCGAGCTTGTCGAAGCGATTGAACAGCGGCAAGATGTAGACCGGAACGACGAGATTTGCAAGCGCGTACAGGACGACGGCGCCGCCGGCCGCGAGAAGCGGCCACGTGCGTTTGAAGCGGCGCAGAAGCCGGCCCGCGCCGATCGCGAGGACGGCGGTGACGGCAACTTCGATTGCCGTCGCCTTCATGGCATCGGAAAGATACGAGTTCAAGGATTGATTCGAAAGATCGTAGCGCCGTTCGATCCGATGCTCTTCGACAAGCGACACGGGCAGTTCGACGACGGATCCGGCGAGCGTCGCGAGGGCAGCAAATGCTCCCGGCGCAAGCCACTCGGGAAGCGGTTGCACCGCGCGGGAGAGACGCTGACCGGCCGGTCCATAGGCAAATGCAAGCGTACCCAGCGACGAGCGCACGATGCTGCTGACGGAAAACGCGCGGCGAACGCGTCCGTATGCCCCCGCGTCGCGGCGCGGCGGCGCCTGCGGCGTTGGACGCGACGCTTGCACTGCTCGCGCGATCGCATAGCCGGCAACGGCGCCGCTTGCAAGACCAATCAGCGCGCGGTTCATGGCGTTAAAACGTGACACGTCGATGTCGTACCCTCGTTGGGAAAAGCAAAAGCAACGCACGAGGCGAACCGGTCGTCGATGTCCGCGCCCGTAGAGATGGACGTTCTCGTCGTCGGTGCCGGTCTTTCCGGCATCGCAGCCGGATATTACCTTTCGCACCGTTTGCCGCACAAACGATTTGCAATCCTCGAGGCGCGCGACTCCCTCGGCGGAACGTGGGACCTCTTCCGCTATCCCGGGGTGCGCTCCGATTCGGACATGCACACCCTGGGCTACAGCTTTCGTCCCTGGAACGGCGACATCGCCCTCGCCGACGGTCCCTCGATCAAAGCCTATATCGCGGAGACCGCCCGAGCATACGGGCTCGACCGGCATATCCGCTACGGCCGGCGGGTCGTACGCGCGGCGTGGTGCAGCGAGCAAGCCGTCTGGACGGTTACGGCCGTCACGTCAACGGGCGAAAACGAGATCTACCGTTGCCGCTTTTTATTCATGTGCAGCGGTTACTACGATTACGAGCGCGGTTATCTTCCGCAGTGGGCCGAGATGGATCGCTTCCAAGGCCCCATCGTCCACCCGCAGGCGTGGCCCGGCGATCTCGAGTATCGCGACGCGCAAGTGGTCGTCATCGGAAGCGGTGCGACAGCCGTCACGATCGTGCCGGCGATGGCCGCGCAAGCGGCGCACGTGACGATGCTGCAACGCTCGCCAACCTACGTCGTTTCGCTTCCGCGCCGCGATGCGGTCGCGCGTTGGATCTACCGGTTCGCACCTCGACGCATCGCACACGGGCTCGTCCGCTGGAAGTACGTTCTGCTGCAGATGTTCTTTTATGCGTTCATGCGCGCGTTTCCGCAGCGCGCAAAGAAGCGAATCACGGGCCTCGTCGCGCAAGAGCTCGGCGCACACTATGACGTCGCGACGCACTTCACGCCGCGGTATAATCCGTGGGATCAGCGCCTGTGCTTGGTTCCCGACGGTGACCTCTTTGCGGCAATACGGTCCGGCCGCGCGAGCGTCGTTACCGGCGAGATCGAGCGCTTCGTTTCCGACGGAATCGTTTTGAAATCGGGCGCGCACCTTCGAGCGGACGTCGTCGTCGCGGCGACGGGCCTGCAACTCAAACTCTTCGGGGACATGCAACTGTGCGTCGACGGGCGGGAGATCGACATGGCCGAGCAGGTGGCATATAAGGGCATGATGCTCTGCGATGTTCCGAATTTCGGGTGGGCGCTCGGTTACACCAACGCCTCGTGGACGCTCAAGTGCGAGCTGACCGCGCGCTACGTCTGCAGGCTCATCGAGCACCTCGACCGCAACGGCTATGCGTACGCGCAGCCCAAGCGTCCCGACCGGTCCATTGGGCTGGAGCCGGCAATCTCGCTGACGTCCGGCTACATTCAACGGGCCATCGCGAAGCTTCCCAAGCAGGCCGCGAGGGCTCCGTGGAAGCTCTATCAGAACTATGCTCTCGATCTCGCATCGTTGCGATTCGGCCGTCTTGACGACGGCGTTATGGAGTTCGTGAGGTAATGCACTCGAAACCGTATCGCTTCGATGGGCGCACGGCGCTGATCACCGGCGCTGCAAGCGGCATCGGACGCGCGCTGGCCTGCGAACTCGCCAAGCGCAACGCGCACCTCGCGCTGGCCGACCTCGACGAACGTGGACTTCAAGAGACGCGAGCCCTGCTTGCCTCCGATGCCGCAACACGCGTCAGCACGCACGTTCTCGACGTTGCCGATCGTGAGGCGGTCGCCGCGCTGCCGAGCGCCGTGCTCGCGCATCATCCCGGCGTTGACGTACTGGTCAACAATGCCGGCGTTGCGGTCGGCGGCTCGTTCGAACAGATCGATGAACGCGATTTTGAGTGGCTTTTCGAGATCAACTTTTGGGGCGTCGTTCGCATGACGCGGGCGTTTCTGCCGATCTTGCGCGCGAGCGACGATGCCGCGCTGGTCAACGTTTCGAGCATCTTCGGCATCATCGCGCCGCCGGGGCAAACGGCGTACAGCGCGAGCAAGTTTGCCGTGCGCGGGTTTACGGCATCGTTACGTAACGAACTCTCCGGCAGCTCGATCTTCGTATCTACCGTTCATCCCGGCGGCATCGCGACGGCGATTGCAGCCAACGCGCGCGAACCCAAGGACGCGACTGCGGCCGAGCGCGAGCGGTACAAAAAATTGTGGCAGCGGATGCTCAAGATGCGCCCGGAGACGGCCGCAACGATCGTCGCCGACGGCATCGAGCGACGCAACGCTCGCATCCTTGTCGGCGACGACGCGAAAACGGCCGCGTGGGCAGAGCGCTTGGCTCCGGTTTCGTACGGCAAGCTGCTCAAGCTCTTAAGCCGCACATGATCGCGCGGCGCGTTGAAGCGGCGATTCCGCCGGCGGGGCGCTTCATCGAGATCGCCGGGAATCGCGTCCACTACATCGACCGGGGCGATGGTCCGCCGCTGGTGCTCGTGCACGGGCTTGCGGGCGTCATGCAAAATTTCACACATTCGCTCGTCGATCGTTTGACGTCGCGGTTTCGGGTCATCGCCATCGATCGCACGGGCGCCGGATATTCGGTGCGCGCGCGTGATGCCGGCGCATCGATCGCGGCGCAAGCGGCGACGCTCGGCGGCTTCATCGAAGCCCTCGGCTTGGACCGTCCGCTCGTGTGCGGTCACTCGCTCGGCGCTGCCTACGCGCTCGCGCTGGCGATCGATCGCCCGAAGCTCGCGCGCGCGCTCGCGCTGATCGCGCCGTACACGCAGCCCGAACGACGAGCGCCTGCGCCGTTTACTGCGTTGGAGATCGAATCGCGCTGGCAGCGCGCGCTCATCGCGCATACCGTTGCCGTCCCACTGAGCATGATGCACGGCGCGCGCGTGGTTCGGCAGATTTTCTCGCCCGAGGCGGTGCCCGACGATTTTGCGATCGCGGGCGGCGGATTGCTCGGCCTGCGCGCATCCCAGTTCTTTCATGCGTCGAGCGATATGATCGCTGCGCGCGACGATATGCCGGCGCTGGTGATGCGCTATGGTGAGGTGGGCGTGCCGGTCCACGTCCTCTTCGGCATCGAGGATGCGGTGCTGGATTACCGCCGCCACGGCGAGACGTTCCGTACGCAGATCCCGAATGCGGATCTGCGCTTGGTGCACGGCGGTCACATGCTTCCCGTGACACAACCCGATCTCGTCGCCGCCTGGCTGGATTCAATTGTATGATACGACTCATCGAAAACGCTCGATTTTACGCATATGACCGCGCGGCACGGTCCTTCGTTCGTCATCGCTCGCTCCTCGTCGACGGCACCCGCATCGCGGCGGTCGACGAGGAACCGGTAGGCGCGGGCGTGCAGCGCATCGATCTCGACGGGTTGACCGTCGTACCGGCATTCACCGACTGTCACGTTCACCTTGCCGAGACCGGGCATCATGTCGGCGATCGATCGTTACGCGCAGTCGGATCCTACGATGAGTACGCGTCGCGCATCGAACGTGCGCGTCCCGAGCACGGAATGCTGTACATGGGACTGTTCGACGACGCCTTGTGGGCCGACGGCACTGCCGACGCGCGCCCGATCGAACGCGCGCATCGCGATGCGATCGCGATGATCGTTCGCATCGACGGTCACTCGAGCATCGTCAATCGCAAGACGCTTGCCTGGCTGGAGTTGCCCGGCGGCGTCAATGGAATCGAACGCGACGAACGCGGCGATCCGACCGGACGGCTCTTCTACGATGCGAATTGGCGCGCGCAGAAGACGCTGCTCGAACGCATGCCGGTCGAGGCCGTTCGCGCCGCCGAGCGCCGTGCCGCATCCGTCGCGCTTGCCAACGGCATCGTCGCCGTGCACGCGCAACTCCTCGGCCGCGACGCCGACGGCTACGCGGCGGATATCGAATCGTTCCGCGCGCTCCCGATTACCGTGCATCCGAAAATCTGCGAACCTGATGCGCGCATTGCGCAGCGATTCGATCTGCCCTACGTCGGCGGCGACGTGTTTTTAGACGGCTCGATCGGAAGCTGCACGGCCGCGCTGGAACGCCCGTACCTCGAAGGCGGCCGCGGCGAGTTGCGCTTTTCCGACGACGAACTCTTCGACTATTTTTCGACCGCGGAGGAGCTGGGCGTCAGCGCCGGCGTGCATGCCATCGGCGACGCCGCCATCGACCAGTGTATCCGTACATGGACGCGAGTGCTCGGCGGCAGACCCTCGGCGCGCGGGTGCCGTCACTTTATCGAACATTTCGAGCTGGCGCGCCAGGAGCACATCGAGGCATGCGCGTCGATGCAGATCCACCTCTCGATGCAGCCGCAATTCGACGCGTATTGGGGCGCGGACGGCGGCATGTACGAACATCGCCTGGGCCGCGATCGCAAGCGCTCGATGAATGCGCTGCGCGACATCGTCACGGCGGGTACGCCGCTCTGCGGCGGCTCCGACTCGCCGGTCTGCGAATTTGACGCGCTAGCCGGAATGCAAGCTTGCGTAGCGCACCACGAGCCGGCGCAGCGGCTTTGGGTTCATGAAGCGCTTGCGCTGTATACCGTTGCGGCTGCACGCTTCGGGTTCGTCGAAGCGGAGACGGGCAATCTCGAAGCGGGGCTTCACGCCGATCTCGCGGTCCTCGACGGCGATCCGTTTGAGCGCGGAAGCTTCGAGCAGATTCGCGTGGTCGAAACCTGGCGGCAAGGGGAGATCGTTACGCCGAGATAAGCGGCAGCGCTTCGAACACGGGCTTCGCAAAATAATAGCCCTGCAGCAGATCGATGCCGGCATCGAGGAGCCACGCCGATTCGTCGCGCGTCTCGACGCCCTCGGCGACGCTGATGATGCCGAGGTCGCTGCAGATGCTGCGTACCCCGCGTACGATCGCCTGTTTGACCCGGTCGGTGTGGATATTGCGAATCAGCTCCATGTCGAGCTTGATGTAATCGGGTTGGAAGCGCGCGAGGAGGCCCAAACCCGCGTACCCCGCGCCGAAGTCGTCGATCGCGGTCTTCATCCCACGCCGTTTGTATTCCGAAAAGATCGCGATGAGTTTCTCCGGATCCGCAACGTATTCGCGTTCGGCCACTTCGAAGACGATCTGGTCGAGGGCGATGTCGAGTTCGGTCGCTGCGGCGACCGTCGAACGGATGCAGGTCTCCGGACGATACATGGCATTCGGCAGAAAGTTGATGTTGATCTTCGTCGCGATGCCGAGCCGTTTAGCGATGGTCAACGCGCGCACGCGCGCCGTTTGGTCGAATGCGTACTGCGTTTGGGGGGTGATCTGCGCGAGGACGGCGGCGGCAGATTCCCCTTGCGGCCCGCGCACGAGCGCTTCGTAGGAAACGATCGCGTTCGAGCGCGCCTCGACGATCGGCTGAAACGCAAAAGAAAACTCGAACGGCAACGTTGCATTACGGCATGCAGCGCACCCTTCGTTCCCGGTTACCGTCATGTCGCGATGCTTGCCCAAGCAGGCGCTTTCCTAAACGAGCGAGATCGTCTCTTTGGGCTTCGGATGGGCGGCAAGCGCGGTCAGCAACGCGCTCGCGAGTTGATCGCAGACGGGATCGTCGATCTCTTCGACGCGCCCTTCGTCCGCGAGCGCCGCTTTGCGCGGGTCGATCGGAATGCGTGCGAAGACGGGCGCTTGCGCGAGCTCGGCGACGCGGTCCGCATACGACGGTCCGAAGACTTCGTAGCGCGCGCCCGTGTCGGGCGCGACGAAATACGACATGTTCTCGACCACGCCGAGAATCGGTTTCTTCAACTGGTGAACGAGGTTCGCTGCTTTGCGGACGATCATCGTCGCGAGCGCCTGCGGCATCGTTACGAGAACGACGCCGTCGACCGCGAGCGATTGCAGAACGGTCAGCGGTGCGTCCGACGTGCCGGGCGGAAGATCGATGAGGAGCACGTCGAGGTCGCTCCAAAGCACCTGTTCGTAGAATTGGCGAATCACGCCCGAGAGGATCGGTCCGCGCCAGATCATCGCGGTGTCTTCCTTGTCGGTGAGGAGATTCGCGCTGACCACTTCGATCGCGCTGCGCGAAACGGCGGGCACCATTAGCGGCTGCGGATTACCCTGCGGCGTCTTGGGCGCGTTCGGATCGGCTTCGATCGCAAGCGGGGTGTGCAGGCCGAAGAGTTTCGGAATCGACGGTCCGGTGATGTCGCCGTCGAGAATACCGACCGAGAGATGCTTGCGACGAAGGCCGAGCGCGAGCAACGCCGTGACGAGGGATTTGCCGACCCCGCCCTTGCCGGACATGACCGGCACGACGTGCTTGATCCGCGCGCGCCCGCTAAACTGTCCGGGCGCACGGCGCGAGGCCATCTTGTCCTCAGTGGAGATCAGCGGAACGAAACCCGAGAGGCGAGCCTGCGTGAGCGCCGCGACGATCGGTTCGACGCGCAGGCCATGGGCTTTAGCGCCCTGCTCGATCGTCTCGTATTTGCTCACCCCGCAGCCGGAACAGCCCAACCCGAATTGGGTGAGGACGTCCGCGGCGATCGGCAGCGCGGCGACGAGCTCGCTGATGTTGCTCTGGGGGGAAATCTGGATCTCTACGTGAGGCATAACGCTAGTATTTAACCACGATCAGCCCCTCGAGCGCTGCGGCAAAGGGCTCCTGCCGAGCCGGGGAGGTGGTTACTTCATCGAGAGGGCCGACCCGACCCGGACGGGTTGCGTGTGGCGCGACGCAAAGCGGACGAAGAGGTAGCAGAGGAGCGCGAGCAGCGCCGCGTCGTCGAGCAGTCCGAGGACGGGAATGTCCGCGAACAGATCGATCGGCGAGACGATCAGCGCGCCGGTCGCGACCGTCGCGGCTTTGAGCGCGAGTGGCACGCGCGAGTCGCGCATCAGCGGAATCGTGCGAATGACGGCCGTCTTGGCGGCCATGAGTAAACGAAGACGTCCCATGCGTCCTGCTACTCGTGCGCGCGCGCCTTAGTTTCGGCGGGCCCCCGGTTGGCGGCGCCGAAGCAAGCGCGCGATGAACCTAGAAACGACGATCGAACGAGCAGCAGCAGTACTCGCCGGCGGATGCGATTCGCCGGTGCGCAGCGGATGGGGCGTGGGCGCGCCGATGTTCGTGCAATCGTCGGCGAACGGCGCGCACGCATACGACGAATCGGGGCGCCGCTATATCGATTACATCATGGCGTACGGTCCGTTGCTCTTCGGACACACGCATCCGGCACTGACGACGGGCCTTGACGATCTTGCGCGCGCGGGCTTCGTGTGGGGAACGACCCACGCCGAAGAGGTGCGCCTCGCCGAGCGTATCCGCGGCCATCTTCCATCGATGGAACGCATGCGCTTCGTTTCGACGGGAACCGAAGCGGTCATGAGCGCGATTCGCGTCGCGCGCGCCTTCACGCGCCGCACGCTCGTTCTGAAGTTCGCCGGAAATTATCACGGACACACCGACTTTGCTTTGCTCAACGCGGGTGCTTCCGCGCATACCTCCGATGCCAGCGCGAGCGGCATCCCGACCGGCGTGATGGGAGACGTGGTCGTCGCCCGGTACAACGATCTCGACGACGTCGACCGGCTCTTGCACGGACGCGAGTCGGAACTCGCGGCAATCATCGTCGAGCCGATCGTCGGCAACATGGGGTACGTGACGCCCGTTCCCGGCTTTTTGGAAGGATTGCGTGAACGGACGGAGCGCTTCGGCGCGCTTTTGATCTTCGATGAAGTCATCACCTGGCTGCGCTTCGGATTACGCGGCGCACAAGAACGCGTCGGCGTGACGCCCGACATGACGACAATCGGCAAGATTATGGGCGGCGGCGCGCCGATCGCGGCGTTTGGCGGGCGAGCGGACGTGATGGCCGTGCTCGCACCCGTCGGCCAAACGTTTACGGGCGGGACGCACGGCGGCAATCCATTCTGCGTCGGCATGGCGCACCGCGTCCTCGATCTGCTCGAAGCGCACCCCGAGTACTATCCGTACATGCGCGGCCTTGCCGAACGTTTAGCTGACGGAATCCGCGCGATCTTTCGTGCGCGCGGGTTGGAGTACACCGTGGTGCAGAGCGAGTCGATCGTGGACTTCAAGTTTCGCCCGGGACCGCCGAATCGCAACTACGACGACGCCCTGGCCGCCGACCGCTCGCGATACTCGGCGTATTATGCGGCGATGTTGCAGCGCGGCATCTTGTTGCCTCCCTCGCAGAACGAAGTGATGTTCGTCTCGACCGCTCATACGGCGACGGATATCGACGAGACGCTCGACGCCATCGCCGCGTCGCTTCCTGCTTAACGGCGAGGCACGAGCAGCGCGACCGGGGTCGCCGCGTGACGCAGAACGAGATCGGCGGTATCGCCGAGAAACGGCGCGCCGCGCATCGACTGCTCGTTGGCGCCCATGACGCACAGCCCGACGTTCGGCTCCCGAAGTTCCCGCAGGATTTCCCGCGCCGGAAGCGACGCGCGACGCACGCTGCTTTCGAAACGCACGCCCAGTTGTTGCGCGCGCTCTTCGATCTCGCGTAGGGCGGTGGTCGCGCTGCGCTCGCGCCGCATCATCTGTTCGTAGACCGCGGCGCTCTGATCGTGAACATCGGGGACGATGCTGATCGCACGGACGGTCACGTTCAGGCTGGAGGCGATCGTCAGCGCGAGATCGCCGGCATCGCGTGCGGATTCACGCCCGGTGAACGGAACGACGATCGTACGTGCATGCGCCGCATCGAACGTGACCGCCGATGAGAGAACCAACACGTCACATGGAGCATCGCGAATGACCCGGTCGATCGTCACGCCGAACAGCCGGCCGTCGTTGCCGCGCGGCGGCGCTGCGCCGAAGACGATCAACTCGAAGCCGCCGCGCTCGGCTGCGGAGAGAATCGAATCGTCCGGGCGTTCGTTTGATACCGTTGCTTGCTCGACGTCGACGGGTTGCGGCGATTCGCTGCGCGCCGCTTCGTCGCGCAAACGCTGCTCCGCATCGCGCGGCGCGCGTTCGGTTGCGCCTTCGAAATCCAAAATGACGACGTCGAGCGGTTGTTCGGCGTGTGCTTTCGATCGCGCCAGCGCTCGCGCGAACTCCGCGCCCGATTCGGACTGCGCGCGAGGCAACATGGGAACGAGAACGCGGCGAACGCCGGGCGTGTAGGATCGCTCGTCTTGTTCTTCGCGCTCCAGACGGTCGCGTTCGTCGGCGCTCGGCGGTACCGCGGCAAAGGCCGCGCGGATGACGCTCGGAACGATCAGGATCGTGACGACCGACAGCAGCACGATCACCGAAAAGATCGCGGGGGAGAGAATGCCGAGGTTGAGCCCGAGCACGGCGACGACGATCTCCATCGACCCCCGGACGTTCATGCCGGCCCCGATGAGGAGCGATTCGCGCCACGACATGCGTCCGAGCAACCCGCCGATCGTGCAACCGATCAGTTTCCCACCGACCGCAATCGCGATGAAGCCGGCTGCGACCGGCAGGATACCGGGATGCGCGAGCTGGGTGAAGTCGGCGCGCACGCCGGCAAGCAAGAAGAAGAGCGGCGCGAGGAATCCGCGCGTGACGACGGCGATGCGTTCGATCGTTTCGCGATCGATGCGTGGTACCGTGCCGGCAATGACGCCGAACACAAAGGCGCCGAGGATTTGATGGAGCCCGAGCGCTTGCGTGATCGCGGCAAAAAGCAGTGCGAGGACGACCGTGACCGTAAATACCGGCACGTCGATCATCGCGTACGTCCGGACGATGCGCAGTATCCACGAAACGAAGCGGCGGCCGAAGAGAAACGACGCGCCGAGAAACGCAACGGTCTTGAGCACGACGAGGAGCACCGGCACGGTCTGTGCGCTTCCCGAGATGCCGCCGGGGCGTAAGGACGCGCTTGCGATTCCGGAGATCAACGCAAGCAGCAGCCATCCCAGGGTCTCGTCGAAGACGCCGCCGGCAAGGATGATCTTCGCCGCGGTCCGTCGTGTTTGCCCGAGATCCGCTAGCACTTTCGCAATGACGCTGACGGCGGAGATCGACATCGAGAGCGCGACGAACGCGGCGAATGCGATGCGCGATCCGTTGCTTCCAACCAGCGACGCGGGCAGCAACATTGCGTAGCCGAAGCCCGCTCCGAGTGGAATGACGACGCCGCCGAGCGTTGCAAGAAGCGCGGGCACGGCTTCATTGCGTAAACTCGCGAAGTTGGATTCCATGCCGGTCAACGCGAGTAAGAGAATGATGCCGATCCACGAGAGGGGCTCGACGGCCTTGACCGCGGGACCGATGCTCGCAAGGGCCGGATGAACGAGGGCGCCCAGGACTGTAGGGCCGATGATGACACCGGCGACGACCTCGCCGAGCACCTGCGGTTGGCGAAAACGAACGGCAGTGTCGCCGCAGAGTCGCGCAAAGAGCACGAAGAGCGGGAGCGCTATCAGAAAAACGAGCAGGTCGTGCTCGGAGAGCGGCTTGGGCACGGCCTCCTTGTACCCTCGATTCAAGCAGTTTTTCCGACCCGGCGTCGAAGCGAAAAAGGGAAGCTATGGCTAACGACGGCTTGGTCTCGGTATGGCGCGACACTCGGCGCTTGGATCGCCTCGTAACTCGCTATGTCTGGATCCTCGTCTCCGTTCTGGCCATCGTGCTCGTCGCGTTTTCTGCATTGACGTATCTGGATGCGCGAGCGCGTAAGACGGATCAGATCCGGCTCGATGCCGCGGCCGTACTGCAGTTCCAAATCGACGAAGAGACGGCAATGCGCGGCTACGACGCAACCGGTGACCGGCGTTTTCTCGAGCCGTACATGCGCGCGAGCCAAGCGCTTCACACGAAGCTCGCATCGCTTCGACCGAGCGTTACGGATGCGGCGGCGCGCGCCGCGCTCGACCGCTTCGCTGCGACGCACGAGCAGTGGACCGATAGCGTCGCTCGTCCCGTCATGGCCAATCCAAGCGATCCGCTCAACCCGCGCCGGCAAGAGAAAGGCAAGGACCTCATCGACTCCGAGCGGCGCGATGCCTCCGAGATCGAATCGATCTATGCCGCGCACTTCGCGCGGCTAACGGCGACCCGGTTCGCGGTGCGGTACGTTTCGATGTCGATCGTGCTGCTCGTCATCACCGCTGTGGCGTGGAGCGGGTACGTCGCCGAACGGCGTAACATGAAGCGCGAGGAAGAATTGCTTCGCACCATCATCGCCGAGCGTGACGACGAAGCTCGCCGCAGCGAGTGGCGAACGAAGATCATGGCGATGCTCGCGCACGACTTCCGTTCCTCGCTCGGCGTCATTCTTGCATACGCGGAGATGCTCGAGTCGTTTCCCGAAAAGCGCGGGGACCATGCGATTTACGACGGCATCCGCGAAGCGGTCGAGGAACTGACCGCGATGAGCGAAGAGGCGTTGCTGATGGCCCGCGTCGCAAATAACATGTTGGCGGTCGCGAAAACCCCCGTTCCCGTTCGTGACGTTATTCGAGCGGCGGCTTCTCGCTATGCTGCCGACCGTGAGATTGCCATCGAGGGCGACGAGCACGAGGTGTTGGGCGACCGGCGCTACCTGTTGCGCGTCTTCGACAACCTGCTCTCCAACGCCGTGAAGTATTCACCCGCCGGCAGGCCGGTGCGCGTCGTCGTCACTCCGGATGGCGATCGCGTGGAGGTGTGCGTTATCGACCGCGGACCGGGCATCGAGTCGGCGGATCTTCCACACGTCTTTGAAGAATTTTGGCGCGCGAAGAGCGTCGGCGAACGAAGCGGCAGCGGCATCGGACTGTTCATCGTCAAGAAGATCGTTGAAGCGCACGGCGGCTCCGTGTCGATCGAGAGCAATCCGCACGAGGGCACGTCGGTGCGTGTTCTGCTGCCCGCCGCACCGGCGTCGGTCGCGATCGCCGGCTAGGCGATGCGATGAATCGTGCCGTCTTCACGATGGTACGCCGTGATCGCGCATGCTCCGCGGTCGCGCGACACGACGGCGCTGATCGGCAGCCGCTCGATGATCGAACTCAGCGCGACGACGACGGCCGGGTGCGTAACGATCGCTAGGCGGGTATAGCCGCAGCCGCGTAGCGCGTCGACGAGTCCGCCCGCGTCATGCAGCATCTGCGACGGATCTCCCAGGGCCAGGCGTTCGTCGACGATCACCGATGCGTGGATTGCCGACTCGACAATCGCAATGCGCGCGGTTTCGCGCGCGCAACGAAACGGAGACGTCCAGACCGCGCGCGGCTCGTGCGTGCGTAACCAGGTGCCCAACGCGGCGGCTTGCGCCTGTCCGCGTTGGGTCAGTCCCGCTTCACGATGACCCGCGCCGCCGCTTTCGTCGCACTCGGCATGGGTGATGAGAAAGAGTTCGTCCGGCCAGCTGGGCATGAATCTCGCATACCCACGCGGGCGCCTATTCTCGAACGGGCGCCGGGTAGCTTACGACGCTACGATGACCCTGCGCATCCACGGCGCGAACACCGAGGATGAAGTCATCCTTGCTGACCGGGACCGTCGCTTCGGTAACGTTACCCACGTTTTTCGCAAACTGCCAATCCGGAGCATCGGTTCGCCGCCAGACGATCTCGTACGATGCCGCACCGGCCGAGGGCTTCCAGCGTAACGTTGAGTCATAGCCGAGCTTATGTAAGACCAGTTGCGTTTGCGCCGGCGGGAGCGGTGCCATCGCAAGCGACGCCAGCGCGGCGACATTCGCCTGCGTAGCGCGCGCGAGATAGTTGAAGTCCAAGAACTGCGGTAGGTCGCCGTACTGCACGCCGTTCTCTACCCGCACGTTCTGATGTTGATGCGTGAAATTCTCGTTCGGTTCGACGAAGCGGATCGCCGGAAAGCCGTCGTCTTCGAACGACTCTTGATCGCCGCCGCGCAAAAAGCGGTCCGCTCGCCAAATCTGGCGCACCGAAAATCCATGGACGTATTGCGGAATGATCGTGCCGACGTAGCGCGCGAGCTCGCGTGACGCGGAGTCGTTCTCGGAGCCGAGCGCATTGACGTGGGCGCGATCGGCTCCCGCGGGAAGCGATTCGCTGAACACGCGAATCACGTAGGGTTCGTGGGCGCCGTTGCCGCCGCTCGTGTTGCCGACGATGTCGTTGTTCAGATCGGCGGCGACCGGCGTACCGTCCTTTTTCAATTCGTCCGCGTAGTGCTGCGAACCCCAAAGCCCAAGTTCTTCGCCGTCGAACGTCGCAAAGACGATCGTCCCGCGGAAGTGATGCGGCGCCATGATGCGTGCCGCTTCCAGAACGGCGGAGGTGCCCGATCCGTTGTCGTCGGCTCCGGGCGCTACGCGCGTACCGTTCGTGCAATCGCCGTTGCAATCGTCGTAATGGCTCGACATGATATACAACGGACCCGGTTCGTCGCCGCGGAGCGTGGCAATCACGCTCGATTCCGCAACGTCGCGCGGCGTGCGCGGCGTTTTCGGATGGACGAAGTCGTCGGTCGTCACCGTCATGCGTCCGCCGCTCAATTTTGCGTCGTCTTCGAATTGTTTGCGGATCCAGTCGCGGGCGGCAAACACGCCGCGCGTGGCGGTCGACGTCTTTTCCGAAAAGTCGTTACGGGTGAAGAAGTTCACGAGCGTCGTATCGTAGGTGCGCAACTGCGCCGCGCTGACCTTCGCGACGAGCGCGGCGACGTGGGGATCGGCCGGCGGTGTCGAGATGGCCGGAGAGGGCGCCGCACCGCCGAGTGCAAGGGCGAGCGCGGGAGCAAGGAGAGCGGCTCGATGATTCATGCCGCTCTCCTTTTTACGAAGCGTCCGCGCGTCCCGCGTTCTCGTAGGTTTTGCGCCACCGGCCGAGGGTGATCGCGGTCCCTTTTCCGGGGGTGCTCTTGATATTGAAGATATCCGTGCAGCGCTGCATGATCGGAATTCCTCGGCCGCGTTCGGCCAAGCCGCTGGGAAGCGGCGCCAGTTGAGGCGGGGCGATCGACAAGCCGCGGCCGCGGTCGATCACCGTTGCAACGACACGGCGGTCGTCGATCTCCGCGAGAATTTCGATGTCGTCGCCCGATGCCGAGTGTTCGATGGCGTTCGCCAGCGCCTCACCCACGGCAAAGAGCAAGGCCTCGAGGTCGGCTTCGTCGATCCCGTGCAGGGAACCGAAACCGATGATGGCGTCCCGGACGGTACGGGCGAAGACCGGGTCGGGCGGGATCCGCAGGTGGAGGGTTCGCTTGCTTTGACCGTCCTCGCGGTCCACAATATGACTCGACATAAGGGCACCGCGTTCTATTTTTTCCGGCGAGGCAAGGGACTAAACGGGGAAGCCGAATGAGCGCCGCATGGGACGCACACCGCCACAAACCGACGAACTCGATGCCTACGTCGAGCGCGCACGAAGCTCGCAAGTCCGCATTTCGACCGACAAGGGGGACATGGTCTTCACCTTTTTCCCCGACGACGCGCCGATGCACAGCGCGGCTTTCATCAAGCTAGCGGACGACGGCTTTTACGACGGGCTGACGTTCCACCGGGTTGAACCGGGGTTCGTCATTCAAGGCGGCGACCCCGATGGCGACGGCACCGGCGGCCCAGGGTACCGGCTCAAGGCCGAATTCAACGATAAGCCGCACCTGCGCGGGGCCGTGGCGATGGCGCGTTCCTCGAACCCCGACTCGGCGGGTTCGCAGTTCTACATCTGCCTCAACGACGCGCGCTTTTTGGACAAGCAGTATACCGTCTTCGGCCAACTCGCCGACGGCTACGAAACGCTCGACGCGATCCGCCGCGGCGACGTCATGAACAAGGTCACGGTCGAACCGAAGGGCGCCTAACCCCTACGGGGTAAGCGCCCCGACCTTGTTGATTCCGTCCTCACTGAACCAGATGCGTCCGTCGGGTCCTTGCGCGATCCCGCGGACGCTGCTGGGCGTTGTCGGCGGACTGTACTCCGTAACGCTGTTCCCCGCCAGGATCGAGATGCGCGCGAGCTTTGCGCCGTCGCTCACGTACACCGCGTAGTCCGCGCCGGCCGCGATATGCGACGTGATGCCCATCCCGCTGCTGATCGGTACGACGGCCAACACTTGTTTGGTGAACGGATCGATCTGCACGACGCCGGAACTATTTCCCGCGACCCAGATCTTGTTATTCGCGTCGACGGTGAGGTAGCTGCACCCCGTTCCGCTTGCACCCGCCGGTTGCGCCTGCGTCAGATCGACGGCGACGGCGAAATTCCCGTTGACGTCGATGGTGTCGATGCGCGAGTTGTAGTTGTCGCAAAACCAGAGCTGTCCGTCGGGTCCCTTGATGATGCCGCGTGGGTCAGGGCTCGCGCCGACGATGGGGTTGATCGAATACTCCGTGAGGTTTCCGGAGGGCATGACGCTGCCGATCTGCGGGTTGGATCCGCCTTCGGTGAACCAGAGTTTGCCGTCCGGTCCAACGGTGATCGCGTTTCCGGGGCCTTGCATGTGGTAGTACGCGATGTTCGCGCCGGTCGTAGGATCGAACTTGGAGACGTAATCCGATCCGCTCAGTGACGTGAGACCGTACATCTTGCCGTCAGGACCGGCGACGATGTCTGAGTAGGTTGCGAACGTGTTGGGATAAAGCGTGATCGTGCCGCCGGTCGTGATCGCGCCGTACTGCCCATTGAGGACATCCGTGAACCAGATGCGTCCGTCGGGTCCCTCGGTCATCGCATCCGGGCTCGCGGGCGGATTCGACGCGTTGGTTTGGACGGTGTACTCGGTGATCGTGTTGCCGGGCAGCGGAATCGTTGCGCCGTTCGGCGAGTTGACCACGTGAATGAGCTGCGTCGTGATTCCGTCGGCGATCTGTATCGCGCATCCGCTCGCGCTTGCGGTCGTTCCGCCCGTGACGTTGAAACTCGACGACACGCCGGTGCCCGTGACGGCCGTATTCGATGCGATGTTGGTGCAGCCGCTCAATGCGACCGTGTAGCTCAACGATGCGGGGGCGCTCGCTTCTTGCACGGTGATCGGAATCGTCGATGCCGATCCGCTCAAGGATAACGTTCCGCTCGCATACAACGGCGATGTGCTCGTCACGAACATCGGCGATACCGCAAGCGTTTCCGATGCCGCTCCCGACGCGGAGAGCGTGACGGCCGCGCTATATCCGGCGCTGCCGCCGCCATCGTAGGCGATGCTGATGCTGTCGCTCGAGGTCGTGAGCGTCGCGCTCGTTCCCGACGGCGATCCGTTGAGCACCAGGTGCATATGACCGCTTCCGCCGGTTTCGCTGAGCGAAACGGCGATCGGATTTGCATACGGGTCGCTGGTGCCTGCGACAATCGGGTTGTTCCCGAAGTCGGTCGGCGCCACCGTAATGCCGAGGCTTTGTGCCGTGCCGTCGGCCGCCGCCGAAGCATACGTCGACGAGAGGCCGATGTTGGCGATCTGGCCGCCGACGAAAACGGAGAGCGGACCGGTAAATGACGACGTGATCGTCTGCGTCACGCTGCCGGTGCTCAACAGATGCGCGGTGGCGGGAATACTTCCGCTTACCGGCGCGGCGTCGTACAGCGAGATCGTGAACGTGTCGGTGTCGAACGGCGCGCTCGCGGTGACGGTGCAGGTGCGCTGGCCCGCCGAGGTCGTGCACGCGCTCGATGCGGACGAGATATCGGCAACGGTCGTCGCCGAGCCGCCGTGACTTCCGCTCACGGCAATCGATGCACCCGCCGCGGACGGCGAGACGAACGAGGCGCGTTTGCCGCTGGTCGTCTTCGAGGGCAGCGGAATGACGAGCGCCATCTTGATCTTTTGCATTGCGCCGCCGGGCGACGACGGCGCGGGCGCCGACGGGAGCGCCGGCGATCCGCCGCCGCCGCATCCGGAGATCAGCAACGCAGCGATGAGCGTCAGAGCAACGCGCAGTTTCATCACGGAATGATCTCCATCAGTTCACCACCGGTACTCGTATAATGGACGACGTAAATCCGATCGCCCGTCGGCGACACGACCACCGGCCCCGCTTGTCCGCCGCTGGTGCTCAACGTTGCCTCGGCGAGATACTGTGAGGTCCCGTCAAAGCGCGCGATTCCGATCCCGCTCGCGGTCGTATACGTGGCGAAAACGCCCGGCAGGTTCGCAGTGGTGTCGGCCGCGAGATAACGGGGCGTTCCGCCGTTCGTAAACCATTGAATTCCGATCGCGGAGATCGGGTCGATAAGCGATTCCACGCTGCCGTTGGCGGGGTCACTGAACCACATGTTCGTGCCGTCCCAAATGACGTCGAAACACGACGACACGGTGAGCGGTGATGCGGTGCTGCCGTTCCACTCGTTCATCGTCGGACCGGTCGGATCGCAGTACCAGATGTTGTTCGAGCCATCGTAGGCCAAGCCGGTAACGCTGCTGCTCGCAACGGTGGTCAGCGGCGAAGCCGTCTGCGTGGTCGTGTTGTACGCTGCAAGGGTGGTTCCCGAAACCCAGGCAACGTCGAGCATGCTGCTATCGTAGGAAAGATTGCTTGCAATGCTCGCGCAGCTCCCCGCGCACGTCGCCGCCCCAAGACTGCCGACCGACGGTGTGTAGGCTTTGAGCTCGGGCGTCGTCGTGCCGCCGGTGTAGGCGCCTTGCCCGGAGGTTGTGGCGCCCCCGACGATCCCGCCCTCAAGCACGTTGCCGGCGCTTCCCGCTTCGACCGGATTGACGGTTTGCGTCGCGATGTCGTACGTTTCGATGCCGCCGGTCGTTAGCGCCGGGTCCGTATCGACGATCCAGACTTGGTTGCCGCTCGCGGTCGGGAGATACGCGGCACCGTAATAGGCCGAGCCGCTCGGGAGCACCGCGTGCACGAGCGCGTGCGTCGTCATCGTCGGCGCGATCATCTTGAGCGTCGTACTTGCCGAGAAGGCGCCCCCAGCCTGAATCGTGACGGAGGTCGTGGTATTTGCCGCGGTATCGGCTGCGCCGTTGTACGTTCCGGTAATCAGTGTGCCGCTGCCGTTCACCGATGACGCCGAAAGCGCGAGCGACGTGTTCGGATTGTTGGCGATCGACAGCGGAATCGATACCGGGTTTCCGGTCAGATCGACATACGCGCCGGAGATGATGATGTTCCCGTCGGCGTCGAGCGCGTTGAGGTTGACGGTGAATGCGGGATGCGTCGGGCTCGGATACAAGGTGTGCAAGAAGGCCGGCGTCGTCGACAGCGAGACCGCGTTCACCACCGGATTGAGCGTCAGGCTAAAGCTGTTCGCCTGCCCGGCCACGACGTTGATGTTCGCGAGCGTGCCGGCCGAAAGCACGTTTCCAGTGGAGATGACGCCGTTGACGGGCGCGGCATCGATCGTTTGCACGAGCAGGTCGTTCGTGTTGCCCGTCGGCGCTTGGAACGTGACGGTGCACGTGCGGCCCGTGCCGCTGGGCGTGCAATTGCCGCCCGTCGCCGTCAGATCGACCGCCGTTTGCACGATCGGGGATGACGAGTTTCCGCCGTGCGCGTAGATCGTAAAGAGCGCACCTTTGGTCGAGGCAGCGGCGCTCATCGCTCGCCGAAGATTTGCCGACGCGGACGCAGGCACCGACGGAACGACGATCTTGATCTGCACCGCAGCTCGCGCTGACGCAGTGACCGTCGGAGGCGCCGGCGAGCCGCCTCCGCCCCCACCGCACGCCGCCAATGCGCAACACAGCGCAACCGAAAAAGCCCGCTTCATGGAGGGTGACGTTTGGAGGCTAGGGCTTAACTCCTTCGGAGGTCAGCCTAAGCGTTGGACTTACCGGCCAGGTGATAGGAAAGGCGCGCGATGCGGTGCATTGCGTGGTACCCGGCCGCGGTATCCTTGAGCCATTTTGTATACACGGTAAGGATGTACGGTGAATCCGCGAACGGCTCGACGATCGCGATGTCGTTGCGGACCCCGTCGAGTTCGCCCGTCTTGTTCGCAACCTGTATGCGCGGCGGTAAGGCCGCGGGGATGCCGTCGCGATCGGTCTGGCCCAGCATGATGTCGATCATGCGCTTGCAGTGCTCCGGGGTTGCAACCGTTTGCAAGCCCTCGCGGGCGCCGTGCGCGATTGCGTACAGCAGGGTCGCCATATCGTTCGGCGTCGTGATGTTGTCATTGTGACGGACGATGGCGGCGAAGTCCATAAAGTGCCGCGCCAGGTGCGTGTGATTCATCCCGGCTCTCGCGCCGACCGCGTTGATCGTATCGAAACCGAAGAACGACATCAGGTAGTTGCTCGCCGTGTTGTCGCTGAGTTGGATCATCGGTACGAGCAACTCGCGCACCGTAAAGCGCGCACCGTCGGGCTGCAGGCTCATGAAATCGGAACCGCTGATGAGATCGCGACGACGGGTGGTGATGCGCTCGTCGAGCGTTCCGGGACGTTGCTCATCCATGGCAAACGCCGTTGCCATAATCAGCACTTTGATCGTCGACGCGGTCGGGAACGGTTCGTCGCCGTTGTAGGCAAAGACGGGCGGCCCGTCGCCGAGCGTGCGACAGCAGGCGCCGATGCTTCCCGGCACGGCGCGGGCGATCGATTCGAGCCGCTCGTAGGATCCGGCAAGAGCGGGCAGCGGCAACGCCAGCGCGCTGAGTCCCGCAAGAAACGCGTGGCGCTTCACGAGCCGGTTCCTTGATAATGACGCAGGCCGATGCGCCAGAAGGCGTACGACGCCAAGAACCACGCCACGCCGATCGCAGGCGTCAGCAAGCCGACGGCAGGATTGAGATGCAATCCGGTCTCGGCTTTCTGCAAGAAATACGTTGCGGGAAAGTAGTTCATAAATGCAAACGGAAAGACGAACGCCAGCACGATCCGCACGCCGCGCGTGTAGATGCTGATGGGGTAGCGCGTGAAGTCTTGCTCGAGGGACATGACGACCCACCGCAGCGTGTCCACGCGGACGACCCAGAACGAAAGCGTTGCGATGGCAAGCGAGATCCCGAGATCGATGAGCGCTCCGCCGATGATGACGAGCGGAACGAAGAGCACGAGCAGCAGATCGACCCGAACGCCGGCCGCGGCGACGGCCGCAACGAGCGTGGCGCCGGCAAGGATCAAGCCGTCGGGCGAAATCTGTTGCGGAACGGTCAGAACCTGAAACAGCGTATCGAGCGGGCGCACGAGAAAGCGGTCGAAGCGGCCCTCGCGAACGAATTCGGGAACGGTCACCACGTTGAAGAAGAGGACGTTATGCAACTCATGGCCGCCCATCCACAGCGCGTAGAGAAAGAACATTTCGCGAAACGTCCAGCCGTTCATCGACGGAAACTGACGCATCGTCACGTAGAGCGCTGCGAGCGCGACGCCGTGGTACGCGATCGTGAACGCAAACCACATGATGAAATTTGCGCGGTACTCGAGCATCGTGAGCAGATTGATCCGCCAATACTGAACGTACGCGGCAAGCATCGATGACTGCATTCACCACGCGCGACATCATCCCCGTCGATCCGCCGTACCGGCTCGATCTGACCGTCGATGCGCTGCGTCGCCTGGCCGCCAACGTCGTCGACGTCGTCGACGAACACGGTGCCTACTATCGCGCGCTACCCGGCAGATCGCGCGTGGAACTCGTCTGCGTAACCCAACGCGACGCCGCTTCCCTCGAGGTCCGAACAACCGCACGGTCATCGCGCGGATTCATCGACACGGTATCGCGCATGCTCGGTGCTCGAGCCGACCTTCACGAATGGCAGCAACGGGCCGCGCACATTCCCTGGCTCGATCGCATCGCGCGCGAAGTTCGGGGACTGCATCCTCCGAGGTACGCATCGCTGTTCGAAGCGTGCGCCCACGCCATCGTCTTTCAGCAGATCAGCATTCAGGCGGCGGCATCGATCATGCGGCGGCTCGTAGAGGCGATCGGGGAGCCTATGCACCTCGAGGGAGTCCATACGATCGCGTTTCCGTCGCCGCGTGCGTTGCTCGATGCGCCGGAGCCTCTGCTGCGCGCGGCCGGATTGTCGGCTAACAAGGTCATGCATCTTCGCTCGGTTGCCGAGGCGATCGGCAGCGGGGAGATAACCGAAGCCGAACTCGAGGCGCTTCCAACCCCCGAGGCCGCCGCACGCCTCGTTCAGATTCGCGGGATCGGGCCGTGGAGCGCCGCCGTGGTGCTTCTGCGCGGCCTCGGACGTCTCGATACCTTTCCGATGCGCGACTCCGGCGTTGCGCGCTCGATGAAGCTGCTCTCCGGCGATGACCGCGTCGACGTTGACGGCCTCCTCGAAACGCTCGGGCCGGTGCGCGGCATGCTCTACTACCATCTCTTGCTTGGCCGCTTACGCAACCTTGTTCCACCATCCGCCGGTTGAGAGCCGCATCATGACCTCGACCGCGTCCCCCGTTTTTGCCATCCAGCGTTCCGACCAACGTGCCGCCTACGATCATGGCTGGCTCAAGACCGCACATTCGTTCAGCTTCGCCGACTATTTCGATCCGAACAACGTGCAGTGGGGCGCCTTGCGCGTCTTCAACGACGACGTCGTGGCCGCCAAGAGCGGGTTTCCTCCGCATCCGCACCGCGACATGGAGATCATCACGTACGTCTTGAGCGGGCAACTCGCACACGAAGACAGCATGGGAAATCGCGGCGTCGTCCCGCCGGGCGGCGTGCAGTACATGAGCGCAGGCACCGGGGTGCGGCACAGCGAGTTCAACGCCAGCGACGACGAAGCGGTGCACTTTCTGCAGATGTGGGTTGTGCCGGGGCGTAACGGCACGCCGCCAACGTACGGCCAAATGGAATTTGACGCGCAAGCGCGTGAGAACGCGTGGCTGCGCATCGTGAGCGGAGCGCCGTCGATCGATGCGCCGATTCGAATCACCCAGGACGCGACGCTCTCGGTGGCGCACGCTGCCGGATCGCTGCCTGCCTATACGTTTGCGCCCAAGCGGTTCGGATTTCTCTTCGTCGCGACCGGCGAGGTCGAGGCTAACGGCGAGCGGCTGGGCGCCGGCGATGCGGTTCGCATGTACGACGTGCCGACGCTCGAGATCGCGGGAGACGGCGAAATCGTCCTATGGGACACGGCGGGATGAGGTGCGCGCGCCGCAGCGAAGCACCTTCGGGTGTCGACCTCGGCGACTTGCGTCATCTACGACGGGCATAAAACGCCGCGCGCCCTCACGGATCTCAGTAAGATCAGTGAGGAGATCAAAGACCCGTGGGCCTTTATGTGGTTCGATATCGTCGCGCCCAAGGCCGACGATCTCCAACTGCTCAAGGACGAGTTCGAACTTCATCCGCTGGCGATCGAAGATGCGGTTGCGTCCCATCAGCGCTCGAAGATCGAAAGTTACGAGAACTACTGGTTTCTCGTCGTCCACGGCGTGCTCGAAAACGGCGATGGCATCTCCGTCCACGAGATCGCGATCTTCGCCGGGCGCCAGTTCCTGATCACGGTGCGCTCGGAGCCGGCGTATCCGCTCGACGAAATCGTCCGCCGCTGGGAGCATCAACCGGAGAGTCTAGAGCGAAACTCGGGCGCGCTCTTGTATGCAATCCTCGACACGCTCGTCGACGGCTATTGGCCGGCGGCCGAAACGCTCGAGGAACGAGTCGGCGACTTAGAGACGACGTTGTTCGAAGAAGGCGTCCGAACGCGCGCCGCACTCATCGAGATCTTCGATATGAAGAAGACGATCCACCATTTCCGGCGCGCGGTCTTACCGATGCGCGAAATCCTCATCGCGGTACAGCGCAACGATCTCGGCATCTTGCA
>DASSZO010000204.1:0-10136 GCA_035702815.1 Candidatus Aquilonibacter sp.
CTGCTGTCGCTCGGAACGCTCTATGCGCTGGGGACGAAATCGCGTTGGAACGTTCTCGACGGCGATGAACGGTTCTTTGGCACCAAGCGCGCGATCCGGTTGTTGATTATGGGAACCTCATTACTCGCCGGTATCGTGTTAACGCCGGTATTCTTTGTCGATCTTCACTTTCGTTCGACGATCACGATCGCTTACACGCTCGTCGCCGGCGTCGTCGTTTCGCGGCTGATCGTTGCCGTGCTCAAGCGGCGAATGTTCGGAGGAATGCATGCTGCAGCCTGAAGATCGTGCGCGTCTGGAACGCGTTTTCGAACGGATGAGCGCGGCCAACGCGATCTCGCTCGGCTATCCTTCGGCCAAGGATTTCGATTATCGAGAACTCTTCCGGTTTATGGAATTCCCGGTCAATAACGTGGGCGATCCCTTCGCCGACGCGACGTACCGGGTTGAGACGCGCGAGTTCGAGCGCGAGGTCGTGCAGTTCTTCGCCGACCTTTTTCGCGCGCCGCGCGATGATTGGTGGGGCTACGTCACCAACGGCGGGACCGAAGGAAATCTCTACGGGCTCTATCTGGCGCGCGAGTTGCTGCCCAACGGCATGGTGTACTATTCGGAGCAGACGCACTACAGCGTCGCCAAGAACCTGCACTTCCTGGGCATGCGGCACATCACGATTCGCTCGCAGGCTAACGGCGAGATCGATTACGAAGATTTGCGCGAAACGCTGCGAATCCATCGCGACGTGCCTCCGATCATCTTTGCGAACATCGGAACGACGATGACCGAAGCGCGCGATGACGTGCGGCGCATCGTCTCAATGATGGATGAGATGGCGATTCGCCAGCGCTACATCCACTCCGACGCGGCGCTATCGGGCGGCTACGTCGGATTCTTGAACCCGCGGCCGCCGTACGACTTCGAGGACGGGGCGGATTCAATCGCCGTCAGCGGACACAAGTTTTTGGGCGCCCCCGTTCCGTGCGGCGTCGTCGTCGCCAAAAAACACAACGTCTCGCGGATCGCGCGAGCGATCGATTACATCGGCAGTCTCGATACGACGATCAGCGGCTCGCGTAACGGCATCACGCCGCTGATGTTGTGGTACCGTATCGCGGAACTCGGCATCGAGGGCATCCGCGAGCGGATCGCTCACTCGCTCGAGCTCGCGCAGTACCTGGTCGAGCGTCTCCAGGCGCAGAGTATCGACGCGTGGCGCAATCCCAATGCGATTACCGTCGTATTTCCGCCTCCGAGCCCCGCGGTTCGGGCAAAGTGGCAACTGGCGACGGCGGGGCCGGTTTCGCACGCAATCGTACTTCCGAACGTGACGCGCGAGCAGATCGACGCGCTCGCCGACGACATCATCGCCGACGTGCAAGCAAAGGAGACGGCATGCGAAGTATCCGGGTAGTGGTTCCGAACCGGCCGGGCTTACTTGCGGAGTTGACCGAGGTGCTCGCGGCGCGCGGCATCGACATCGCGCAGATCGTCGTGGAAACGCACGACGCCGGCGCCGTCGTTCGGATGGAAGTCGAGGACGAGGATGCCGCGCTCGGCGTCCTGACCGACGCCGGCTACCACGCGGTCTCCGACGACGTCTTGCTCGCGCGCATTGAGGATCGCCCGGGATCGCTGGCCGCGCTCTCGCGCCGTCTGGCCGACGCTCGGCTCGATATCCGCTCGCTGCATCACGTGCGGCGGGAGTCGGGATTTGCGCTCGTCGCGGTGAGCACCGACGATAATCTGCGCGCACGCGAACTGCTCGGCCCGGCCGCGGTGTAAGCCGTGAAGGCGGACCGCCTCGTATCGATCCTCTTGCTGCTGCAGTCGGCGCAGCGGCGAACGGCGCGCGAGTTGGCGGAACGATTGGAAGTCTCCGAGCGAACGATCTATCGCGACGTCGACGCGCTTTCCGCCTCCGGTATTCCGGTCTACGCGGAACGCGGCGCCGAGGGAGGCATTGCGCTCGCCCAAGGGTATCGCAAAGCGCTGCTCCATTTTGCCGAGGAAGACATCCGGGCGCTCTTCATCGGAGGTGCGAACGCGCTAGCCGATCTCGGGCTCGGCGCCAACGTGGAGCTCGCGCTCGAAAAGTTGCGCGGCGGCCTCTCGGACGCGCAGCGTTCCGCGGCCGAGAAGGCGCGCGGACGCATTCACATCGATCAGCGGCGATGGTATCAGAACGATCCGCCGACGGAAAAGCTCGCGCTTCTGCGCCGGGCCGTATGGGACGATCGCCGCATCGAGCTTTCGTACGAGGATCGCATGCGCGCGCAGAGTACGCGAGTCGTCGATCCGTACGGCTTGGTCTCAAAGGCCGGGGTGTGGTATGTCGTCGCGCGCACCGAGGACGGCTATCGCAGTTTTCGCGCCGACCGGATTCGGTTGCTACGCGAGCTCGACGAACGCTTCGAACGTGACGCATCGTTCGACTTGGACGCCCATTGGCGCGAAACGATGTCGAAATTGCGCCAGAACGAGGGGCGTTACGTCGTGACCGTACGAGTTAGGGCCGAAGCGTTGCCGATGGTGATGGGCTATTGGCCGAGCGAGCCGGTGTCCGGCGACGACGACTCGTGCTTGCGCATTACGTTTCCGAGCGAAGATGCGGCGGTAAGTTCGCTGTTGTCATGGGGAGAGGCGATCGAACTGCTCGACCCGGATTCGTTGCGAGCGCGCATCGTCGAATACGCGCAGCGCGTGATCGCGCGCTACGCGGATTCCGCCGCAATCCGGTAGCAGCCCTTGCCCGCCGCCTTCGCCGCGTAAACGCCGTCGTCGGCCCGCGCGATGAGCGTCTCTTCCTGATCGTTTGCGTTCGCAAACGCGACGCCGATCGAGCAGCTCAGCGATACCGCGTCGAGCGCCGCGTAGATGCGTGCCATGATTGCCGCGACGGCATCTTCGTCGCTGCGCGGCATGATGAGGGAGAATTCGTCGCCCGCGAAGCGCGCCGCGATGTCCGTTTCGCGCGTCTCGTTCTCGAGGATCGTCGCAATGACGTTGAGCGCGTGGTCGCCTCCGGCGTGTCCCCGCGTGTCGTTGATCTGTTTGAAGTTATCCACGTCGATCATCGCAAAGGCCAGACGTTCCTGCGTGCGCCGCATCGTTGCGAATTCGCCGGCGAGCCGCTCCATGAGCGCGCGGCGGTTGAGTAGTCCGGTGAGCGGATCCCGCATCGCCAGTCGTTCGAGTTCGCCGGCCATCCGCAAGCGTTCGAGCGCGAACGTGGCGTGCGTCGCCAGCTCTTGCAGCGACGCCACGCTCCACGCCGATGCGCTGCGCTCGTTCGATCCGTCGACGTAGAGAATGAACGATTCGCCGGATTGGGGACGCACGGCCGCGGCCGCATAACGCCGCCGCGTGTCGAAAAGCGGCGCGTCGGTATCGCCGGCCCACCCGGTGAGCACGTCGCTGTCACCCGAAAGCACGCGGAAAAGCGAACTCGTTTTCGGAAGCGTGCCGCCGTACTCGGAATCGGCGACGCGGTCGCCGTCGAGTTCGAGGGCGGCGGTCAATTCGAGCGGCGCGTCGATGCGAAACCAGATCGCGCGGCTAAAGCCAAGACCGAGCCACGCGCCGCGCATCGCTGACGCAGCGAGCGTTCGTTCGTCCCGCGCGGCGATGATGTCGACGAACGAGCGCTGCAAGAGTTCGAGGCGCTGCGATTTGACCAAGAGGTCGTCGCGCTCTCGCTCGATCGCGTCGATGCGCTCGGTGAGAAAGGCGATGCCCTCCGTTGCGCGGTCCATACCTCAGATTTTCTTCGCTTACTGATACCCTTCTCATTGTGATAGCGACGATTCTGTTCGCGGCGGCCGCGGCGACGGTCATGGAAGAACCACTCAGCGTGACGCGATGCGATCCGGTGCTCAGCGCGGCGCAGCCGTACTATCCATACACCCCGTGGTACCCCGGTGCGTTTTACGGCGCGTGGTATGGGCCGTGGTACGGACCATGGTACGGAGCCTGGACCTATCCCGTTCCGTTACCACCGACTGCGACGTTGACGGTTCACTACGTCAACCGGACGGACAAGCCGATGCGTACGATCGATTTCGGCCTCATGGCGAACGGCTTTCTCGTTGCGCGCGTTCGCGACGTCGGGACGTTTTCACCGGGAATTGAAATCAAGCACGAACTGCCGCTCGACACGAACGTCTTTCCGCTGCAGACCGGGCTTCCGGTCTGCCTACCGCTCGAGATCGGGTTCGTCGACGGAACGACGTGGAGCAATCCCGGCCTCGATGTGATGCGCCGCCAGCTCTACGAGCCGGTCGAGCCGCGCGGGCCGCGGGTTTCCCCGACGCCGTAAAGAAGAAGCGGCGATGATGAAGATCGCCGCTGGGCTCTCGCTAGCCGCTCTCCTTTGCGCGGGATCGTTCGCTCCCGCTGCCGCCGCGCCGCACAATCACCTCGTCAAAGTGACGACCTGCAATCCCGAACGCAACGCCTATGCCGCCGGACCGTCGTACGTGCCGGGGTACTACCCCGTCGCGACGCCGTACGGCTGGTACGACGTCTACGGATACCGCTACTATCAACCGCCCGTGGTTCGCAACAACCCGACGCTCGCGATCGACTATTCGAATCAGACGCAGAAGGTGATGAAGGAGATCGAGTTCGGCTTGATCGCCAACGGCAACCTCGTCGCCGAGGTCAAGGACGTCGGCACGTTCTCACCCGGCGTGGAAATCAAGCATCAGTTCGGCTTGAACGAAAACGTCTTTCCCTTGCAGACGGCCTTAGCGCACTGCGTCCCGCTTCGCATCCATTTCGCCGACGGAACGAAGTGGAAGAACCCCCACTTGCCCCATCTTCGCCGCCAACTCTACAAGCACGGTCCGGGACATTAGAGCAGCACGCGCTTGAAGTCGCGTAGCAGCGACGCGAAATAGACCAGGAATCGAGCCGCGCCGGCGCCGTCGATCACGCGATGATCGTAACTCACGCTGATCGGCAGCATGAGGCGCGGCTCGAACGCCTTTCCATCCCAGACCGGTTTCATGGCAGCGCGCGTCGAGCCGAGAATCGCGACTTCGGGCGCGTTGACGATTTGGGTGAATTGCGTTCCGCCGATGCCGCCGATCGATGAGATCGTAAACGTACTGCCCTGCATATCGCTCATTGCGAGCTTCCCGTCGCGCGCTTTTGACGCCAACTCTGCCGTCTCGCGCGCGATGTCGAGCAGCCCTTTTGCGTCGGCGCCTTTGAGGACGGGGACGACCAGACCGTTGGGAGTATCGGCCGCAAACCCGATGTTGTAGTACTGCTTGTAGACGAGTTCTTCGCCGTCGAGCGAGCTGTTGAACTCGGGGTACCGCTTGAGCGCCGCAACCGAGGCTTTGATCAAAAAGGCCAGCATCGTCAGCTTCGTTCCTGACTTTGCTTGTTCGTTGTTGATCTCGGTACGGAACGCTTCGAGTTCGGTAACGTCCGCCTCGTCGTAGTTCGTGATGTGGGGAATCTGCAGCCAGTTCCGATGGAGATTCGGACCGGAGAACTTTTTGATGCGGGGCAGCGGCTTGCGTTCGATCTCGCCAAACTGCGCGAAGTCAACCTTCGGCCACGCGGGCAGTCCGGCGAAAGACGCGGTCGACGCCGGAGACCCGTCGCGAAGCGCGCGTTTGACGAACTGCTGCACGTCATCGCGCGTGATGCGTCCGTGCGGGCCCGTTCCGTTCACCGCATCCAGCGCCACGCCGAGTTCGCGCGCGAACCGGCGAATTGCCGGGCTCGCGTGGACCGGAGCGTCGCGTTTCACCGGCGTCGGCGCCGGTGCCGGCGCCGGTGCCGGCGGCGGCGCGGCCGCAGCGGGGCTCGTCGCCGGCGCGCTTGAGACGACGGTCGCGATGACGGTTCCCTGCGAAACCTTGTCGCCGACCTTCACGCGAACGTCTTCGATCGTCCCGCCGCTCGTGGCCGGAACTTCCATCGACGCTTTGTCGCTTTCGAGCGTAACGAGCGGCGATTCTTTGGCGACACGATCCCCGGGTTTGACGAGGACTTCGATGACGGGGACCTCTTTGAAATCGCCGATATCCGGCACGCGAAGTTCAACGGTCGTCGTCGATGGCGCAGCGGGAGCCGGAGCGGGAGCCGGAGCGGGAGCCGTTGCACCGGGCGCGGTCGCGTCCTTTGCCGCGAGCGTCACGATGGGCGTTCCCCGTGAGACCTTATCACCGACTTTGACGTTGACGCTTTCGACCACGCCGTCATCGCTCGACGGAACCTCCATCGATGCTTTCTCGCTCTCGAGCGTGACGAGCGAATCGTTCTTCTTGACCCGGTCACCCGGTTTGACCAGGACTTCGATCACCGGGACATCTGCGAAGTCCCCGATGTCGGGGACGCGAACTTCTACCGTACTCAAAGGTGCGCTTTCTTTAGACCGAGACCGGGTTGGGCTTGTTCGGATCGAGTCCGTATTTTTCAATCGCTTGAGCGACCCGCTTTGCATCGATGACGCCGTCTTGTGCGAGCGCGTGTAACGCCGCGACGGTGACGTAGTATCGGTTCACTTCGAAGAACGATCGTAAGCGGCGGCGCAGGTCGCTTCGGCCGTAACCGTCCGTGCCGAGCGTGACGTAACGCCGGTTGCCGACGAACGGACGAATCGATTCTGAGTAAAGCCGGATGTAGTCCGTTGACGCGATCGCCGGGCCTTGCCGGTCCGCGAGCATCGTTTCGACATAGGAACGCTTCGGCTCGGCGGTTGGATGCAGCAGGTTCTCGCGCTGCGTCGCGACGCCGTCGCGCTGCAACTCGTTGAAGCTCGTCACGCTCCAGATGTCGCTGCGCACGTCCCAATCGTTGGCGAGCAGATCGGACGCCGCCATCACCTCGCGAAGGATCGCGCCGCTGCCCATGAGCTGCACGGTCGGCTCGCGCTTCTTGCCTTGTTGCGAACTGCCCGAATCGTGGATCAAATGCATGCCGCGCAGAATACCCTCCGGTGCGCCGGACGGCATGTCGGGATGCGCGTAGTTCTCGTTGAGCAGCGTGATGTAGTAGTAGACATCTTCTTGCTCGGTGAGCATCCGCCGTAAGCCGTCTTGGATGATGACGGCCACTTCATACGAGAAGGTCGGATCGTAGCTGCGGCAGTTGGGAATGAACGACGCGAAGACTTGGCTGTGTCCATCCTCGTGCTGCAGTCCCTCTCCGTTGAGCGTGGTGCGTCCAGATGTCCCGCCCAGCAAAAAGCCGCGCGTGCGCGAGTCGCCAGCCGCCCACGCGAGATCGCCGATGCGTTGGAAGCCGAACATCGAGTAGAAGATGTAGAACGGAATCATCGGCAGGTCGTGGTTCGAATACGACGTGCCCGCTGAGATGAACGAACTGAGCGCGCCCGCTTCGTTGATGCCTTCTTGCAAGATCTGGCCGTGCTGGTCTTCGCGATACCACATCAACTGTTCGGCGTCTTGCGGATGGTAGAGCTGTCCGACCGACGAGTAGATGCCGAGTTGGCGGAACATGCCCTCCATGCCGAACGTGCGCGATTCGTCCGCAACGATCGGCACGATACGCGGACCGACCGTTGCGTCGCGCGCGATGGTGTTGAGGATGCGCACGAACGCCATCGTCGTCGAGATCTCGCGATCGCCCGTTCCTTTGAGCTGCGCGTCGAACGCGGAGAGTTCGGGAACGGCGAGCGATTCCGACGTGCGCCGGCGCGCGGGAAGCGATCCTTGGACTTTCACGCGCTCGCGTAAGTACCGCATCTCCGCGCTGTCTTCGGGCGGCCGGTAGAAGGCGATTTTTTCGACCTGTTCGTCGTTGACCGGAATCGAGAAGCGATCGCGAAACGCGCGCATCTCCTCGACATCCATTTTCTTCGCTTGATGCGCGATATTGAGGGCTTCGCCGGCTTCACCCATCCCATAGCCCTTGATCGTTTTGGCGAGGATGACGGTCGGTTGTCCCTTGTGTTCGACGGCAGCCTTGTATGCGGCGTACACTTTGACCGGGTCGTGGCCGCCGCGCTGCAGCGCCCATATCTCGTCGTCGGTCCAATCTTCGACGAGTTTCGCCGTTTCCGGATAGCGTCCGAAAAACTCGTCGCGAACGTACTTGCCGTTGCGCGACTTGTAGGTTTGGTAGTCGCCGTCTACGGTTTCGTTCATCAGCTGGATCAAGCGGCCGCTGGTGTCTTTTTGCAGCAGCTCGTCCCAGCGGCTGCCCCAGATGACCTTGATGACGTTCCAGCCGGCGCCTTTGAACACGCGCTCGAGCTCTTGAATGATCTTGCCGTTGCCGCGCACCGGACCGTCGAGGCGCTGAAGATTGCAGTTGATGACCCAGATGAGATTGTCGAGTTTCTCGCGACCCGCCAGCGAAATTGCGCCGAGCGTTTCGGGCTCGTCGGTTTCTCCGTCGCCGACGAACGCCCACACTTTACGACCGGCCGTGTCTTTGAGGCCGCGATCGTGCACGTAGCGCATGAAGTGCGCTTGATAGATCGACATGAGCGGGCCAAGGCCCATCGAAACGGTGGGAAATTGCCAGAATTCGGGCATCAGCCACGGATGCGGATACGAAGCGAGCCCCTTGCCTTCGACTTCTTGACGGAAACTCTCCAGCTGCTCTTCGGTAATGCGTCCTTCGAGAAACGCGCGCGCGTAGATGCCCGGCGAACTGTGTCCTTGGAAGAAGACGAGATCGCCGCCGAACGTTTCTGACGGCGCGCGGAAGAAGTGATTGAAACCGACGTCGTAGAGCGTCGCCGCCGACGCGAACGTCGCGACGTGTCCGCCTAACTCCGACGATGTTTTATTTGCGCGAACCACCATCGCCATCGCGTTCCATCGCACGTAATGGCGAAGCCGCGCTTCCAATTCCAGATCGCCGGGAACCGTCGGCTGCGCGTCGACCGGAATCGAATTGACGTACGGCGTTTCAAGACCGAGAGAAATATGCGTGCCGCCGCGTTGCGCTTCGCGAACGAGTTGTTCGAGCAGATCGCGTGCCCGTTCCGGCCCTTCGATTGCAATGACGGCGCGCATCGCTTCCAGCCATTCAGCGGTTTCTTGCGGATCCGGATCGAGGGCGCCGAGGGGGGCGGGCATCATCTTCATGCAACGCCGATTCCGCCTCGCTGCAAAATCCCTTGCTAAAGGATCGATCCGATTGGCGGTCCGGAACGATCCAATTTATGTGGGCGGCTCGATCGTTTCGCGCTCCTCGCGCGCCACGATCGCCACCGCGACGAGTACGATGAAGCCGCCGAGAATGGCAGCCGGCGGCAACGGTTCGGCAAAGACTACGAGCGCGATAACCGCGGCGAAGATCGGCTCGAGAAGGGTCGAGAACGAGATCGCGCTCGGGGTGAACCACCGCAGGGCGGCATTCATCCCCGTGTGTCCGAGCAGCTGCGAAACCAGCGCCATCGCGATGATCCCGCCCCACGCGGTCGAGTTGGTCGGAGCCGGAAGCGGTTGTCGCGCGAGAACCGCTGCCGCGGCAAGGACGATCGCGCCAGAGGTGTAGGTGTGGCCGATGATGCGCATGGTGTCGAGCTGCGCGCGGACGGTGCGGACGAGCAGCAGATAAGCGGCGAACGCGAACGCGCCGGTGAGCGCGAGGGCGGCGCCGGCGAGGACGTGCCCGGGCTGCGGGGCCGCGGCGCGGTCGAACCCAAGCACCAGGAGCAGACCCGCGCCACCGCCGGCGAACGCGACGATCGAAGGGCGGGTCAGGGCGCGCCGCCGCGTTGCAGCATCGTACAGCGCGGTCCAGATCGGCGAGGTGGCGACGAGCAGTGTGGAGACCGCGACGGTCGTAAATTGCAGCGACGCGATCCAGGTTGCGAAATGGACGGCCAGCGCGACGCCGGCGAGCGCCAGCGTGAACCGCTGCCGCGGCGCGAGCGCAGCCTGCGGACTCCGCCGCGTCCCGGTTACCGTCAGCACGATCGCGGCGGCGATTGCGAGCCGCGCCGCCGAGACGGCGATCGGCCCGGCTCCGCTTAGCGCGAATCGGGCAAAAATAGCGGCGGCGCCAACTGCAAGTTGGGCGCCGCCGAGGATCAGATACGGAAGCAGTCGTGCTCCTTAGTGCTGCGGAGGCGTCGGTCTCCCGATCGGGTGCGGGAAGGTCGTGCGAGGACCGTTACCCGGCAAACCGGGCGCCGTCAC
>DASSZO010000246.1:0-12046 GCA_035702815.1 Candidatus Aquilonibacter sp.
ATTTGCTAGAAGCCCCGTATTCGCTTTCGCAACCACGTCTTGTGTTGTGACGAGACGCGGTTCCAGAGCGCTTCAATGTTGGCGGGTCTGAGATCGAAGTGTTCCTTGAGGATGCGCGCGAGCTCCGCGGCATTGGGCGCGGTCTCTTCAACCATCTCGTTTGCATCGTAGCGGGTAAAAGCCGCGTTCGTCAGGCGCACCATACCGTCTTCGAGCAGTTTGATGGCGATGAGGTTCTGCACGAACGGCGATTCCGCCGTCGTTGCGAGCATGCGTGCTTTGTGCTCGAACTGTTCGTAGGCGTGCGGCTCTTGGGTGAAATCGTACGTCATGCTTTCCAGACGGTGATTGTGAAAGCGCCACCAGTCGCCGTCGCGCGTCAGCCTGAAATCAAAGCGCCCATCGTTGAACGTGCCTTCGCGCAAGGGCATCGGCGCGGCCAGACCGTTGCCGAAACCGACGTCGGCGAGAAACGGCTGGTCGAGGTGGACGATGAGCGCGAGGTGATTCATCAGCGCGCGATCGCCGTTCTTTTGCCGGTCGACGGCGCAGGCGATGTAATCCGCTTTGAAGCCGAGCTCGCCCAAGGCCCAACCGAACAGGCCGTTCATCTCGTAGCACCACCCACCGCGCCGTTGCTCGACGATCTTTTCGAAGACCGCGTCGAGCGTGAACGGCCGCTTCTCGCGCAGTTGCACGTCGACGTTCTCGAACGGGATTGCGAGCAGGTGCGCGCGGTGCAACGCGTGGAGCGTTTGACGCGAGGGATGCAAGGGACCACCGTATTCGATACGGCGCAGATACTGATGGAGGCGGTTCACCCGGGGTTCCTATTCGCGCGAAGCGGTTACCTCATTACGTCATCGGCAGGCGCGACCGCCTTCGATACTACAACTCTTTGACCGCTGCCGTCAGCGCGTCGACCGATGCTTTGGCGTCGCCGAAGAGCATCGCGGTGTTCGGCATCTCGTAGAGCGGGTTGTCGATGCCGGCGAAACCCGAACGCATCGAACGCTTGAGGACGATCACATTCGCGGCCCGGTCGACGTCGAGAATCGGCATCCCGTAGATCGGCGAGCTCGTCACGTTTCGCGCCGCGGGGTTCGTCACGTCGTTTGCGCCGATAACCAGCGCAACGTCCGTCGTCGGAAATTCCGCGTTAGCCGCGTCGAGATCGAGGAGCTGTTCGTAGGGCACGTTTGCTTCGGCGAGCAGAACGTTCATGTGACCCGGCATGCGTCCGGCAACGGGATGGATCGAGTAGAAGACCTTCACGCCGCGCTTTTCCAATTGATCCGCCAACGCTTTGACGGTGTGCTGCGCCTGCGCCACCGCCATGCCGTATCCGGGAACGAACATCACTTTGCTAGCGTACGCGAGCATGATCGCGACATCGTCCGCGTTAACGCTGCGCACGTTCTGCGGGCCGCCGCTGCCGGCGGCCGCTTCGCCGCCGCCACCGGAACCGAAGGCGCCGAAGAGCACGTTGGTGATCGGGCGGTTCATGGCTTTGCCCATGTCGACGGTCAGAATCGTACCGCTCGCGCCGACGATTGCGCCGCAGATGATCAGCAGCACCGAATCGATTTCGAAGCCCGTGATCGCGACGGCAAGGCCCGTGAACGAGTTGAGCAGCGAGATGACGACCGGCATGTCCGCGCCGCCGATCGGCAGCACGAAGAGCACGCCGAGCGCGAGTGCGACCGCGACGAGCGCCCAGAATGCGCCGCTGGGCATCGTTCCGGCGCTGACGACGAACCACGCGCCGAGCGCGACGATGCCAAGCGCGATGAGCGCGTTGACGATCTGTTGCCCGGGATAAGTGATCGGCCGCCCGGTCATCACTTCTTGCAACTTGAGGAAAGCGATGATCGAACCCGCAACGCTGATCGCGCCGATGATCATCGAAAGCACGAGCGAGACGGATACGATCGGATCGAGCGCCGCGTGTCCGCTCTGTAAGAAGACGTAGTATTCGACGATTCCGATCGACGCTGCGGCTCCGCCGCCCGCGCCGTTGTAGAGCGCGACCATTTGCGGCATTGCCGTCATCTTGACGCGCACCGCCGCAACGATGCCGATGACACCGCCGAGAATCGTGCCGACGGCGATCGCCCACCAGCCGACGCCCGCGGTTTGCACGAGCACCATGACGAGCGCGATGAACATGCCGACGGCGGCGAGCCGGTTCCCAAGACGCGCGGTCGGCGGCGCGTTGAGGAGATGCAGTCCGAGAATGAAGAGCGCGATCGCGACAAGATCGAGCAGCGATGCGACCAGCGTCATCGTACTCACTACTTGCTCTCCTTTTTGCGGAACATTTGCAGCATGCGTTCGGTGACGGCAAAGCCGCCGAAGACGTTGATCGCGCCGAGCGTCACGGCGATGATCGCAAGGACCGTCACGAACGGATTGTGCGATCCCGACCCGAAAAATGCGGCCGTCACCACGATCGCGCCCGCGATCACGATGCCGTGAATCGCGTTGGTCGCGGACATCAGCGGCGTGTGCAGGGTCGTCGGCACTTTCGAGATGACCTCGAAGCCCACGAAGACGGCGAGTACGAGGACGGTGAGCAGGCTGATAAGGTGACTGACGTCGGTCACGAAGCGGAACCTCCGAGCAAAGCAGTGCCGTCGCGCACGATGCACGCGCCTTTGACGACGTCATCGTTGGGATCGAGCGTGAGATTTCCGTCTTTGATAAACGGTTGGAGTAATGCGTAGACGTTGCGCGAGTAGAGCTGGCTTGCGTCGCGCGGCATCGTCGAGGGTAGATTCGTCGTGCCGATAACCGTCACGCCGTTGCCGGTGACGATCGTTTCGCCCGGTTGCGTGAGCGCGCAGTTGCCGCCGGCTTCCGCGGCGAGGTCGACGATGACCGATCCGGGGCGCATTGCCGCAACAGCCGCTTCGGAGATCAGGATCGGCGCGCGCCGGCCGGGGACGAGCGCGGTCGTGATCACGACGTCGTTCTTGCCGATTTGCTCGACCATCCACGCGCGCTGCCGCTCTTGCTGCTCGGGCGTGAGCTCTTTTGCGTAACCGCCGCTGCCCTCGGCGCTCTCGCCGAGATCGAATTCGAGGAACGACGCACCGAGCGACTGGACTTGTTCCTTAACGGCCGCGCGAACGTCGTAGCCGCTGACCACCGCACCCAATCGTCGCGCGGTCGCAATCGCTTGAAGTCCCGCGACGCCGGCGCCGAGAATCAGCGCCTTCGCCGGCGGAATCGTGCCCGCCGCCGTCGTGAGCATCGGGAAGAATTTCGGTAGCGCTGCGGCCGCGAGCAGCACGGCCTTGTAGCCCGCGATGTTGCTTTGCGATGAAAGCGCGTCCATCGACTGCGCGCGTGTAATGCGCGGCACCATCTCCATGGCGAGCGCCGTTACGCCCGCGTGCGCGAGCGTTTGAACGACGCCCGGATCTCCAAGCGGGTTGAAGAATCCGACGACCGTAGCCCCGCGCTTGATGCGGGTGAAGAAGTCGGGCGGCTCTTTCCCGACGGTCACGACGACGTCGGCGGAAGCCAGAAGTGCGGCCGCATCGGTGACGATCGAGGCTCCAGCCTTCGTATATTCGTCGTCTGGAAACGCAGCAGAGATTCCGGCATCGTGTTCGACGCGAACGTCGACCCCGGATTTGACGAGACGCTGGACCGTCTCCGGAACGAGCGCTACACGGCGTTCGTTGGGAGCGGTCTCACGCGGAACGGCGACGATCATGAAGCGTGGCGTTCCCGCGTGCGTACATGCAACCCTGCGACTAAGGTCTGAAGGCGCCTCCAGAGCTTTGCATGATGAGGATGATGATCACCAAGAATGCGACGGCGCCGCCAAGATGCGCGCCGTGCTCGCTTCGCAAGCGGCGTGCAAAGGTCAGCGCGAGCAGAAAGTCGGCTAGTGAGAGAGCGAGACCTGCGCAACATATGACCAATACAATGAGCGTATCGTCGGCGAAGGTTGCGGCGCCGAGAATCGCGCCGAGAATCAAGTCGCGCACGCCGGTAGCACGCACCCATGCAAACGAAGCAGCGTCGTGGACTTCCACGCCATAACTGCGCGAAAGCCGGCGCGGTGAGATCAGCGCTAACACGCCGACGGCGACCAGGCCCACCGCCGCAAGCGCGCAGAGCTTCAGTGCAACGTCATACATCGCGATCTACCACGCCGCGCAATCCGAGCCGTTGTCGCAGGAACGAGCCGCCTTCATCATTGCGTCGAGTTGGCCGCGCGGAAAGCTGCGCCATTCAAAGCGGTCGGGCGAGCCGTACCGGCGCTTCGAGGGTTCGAGCACTTCGTACCCGCCGTTTCGTCCTCGATAGAAATAGGCGACGAGCGCAAGCGGCTCTTCCCGGATCGTCGCAATGACGGCAGCGCGCTGGAAATCACGATATTCCGCCGGCGAGAGAACGTCGGCAAGGTCGGGTTCGCCGGTGATTTGCCCGGGCCGCAACGAGTACGGGTCGATCTGCGTCACACGAATGTAGGTCTCGCGCGCGACCGGCGCGCCTATACTCTTCGCGTCGACGGCAAAGACGCGCTGCTCCAAGTTTGCGGTCATGAATTTCCAGCGCTCCAGGTGCTGTCCGGGAAGGGCGCCGTGTTCGCTCGGTACGCCCGCGAACTGTTTGGAGGATTGCACGCGCGTAATGACCGCTTTTGCCGGTTCACCGACGTCGGCGCGCGCCGCGCCGGCCGTGAGCAACGGCAGCGCAATTAGCAGCGCGGCAAACGGTCGATTCATGCAATGGCGATTCGATTGCGCAGAACGCCGATCTTCTCGATATCGATTTCCATCACGTCGCCGTCACGCAAGAACTCCGGAGGCGTCCGGGCGAAGCCGACGCCCTCAGGCGTGCCGGTCGCAATCACGTCGCCGGGCTCGAGCGTCATGCCTTTGGATAGTTCGGCGATCAGACGCGGGATGGGGAAGATCATATTCGAGGTGTTGCTGTGCTGCTTCTCGACGCCGTTGAGTCGGAACGCGATCTCGAGCGCTTGCGCGTCGCCGAGTTCGTCGGGCGTCACGATCCAGGGTCCAATCGGCGCCGCATCGTCGAGGCTCTTCCCTTTGAACCACTGCACGTGCGCGCGCTGCAGATCGCGCGCGGTGAGGTCGTTGAGACATGTATATCCGAAGATGACGGCGTGCGCGTCGGCTTCGCTGACGTTCTTAGCGCGCGCACCGATGACGATCGCGAGCTCGGCCTCGAAATCGTATTCGTTCGAAACGTCGGCTTGCAGATGGAGCGTCGCGTCAGGAGCGGCGATCGACGACGGCGCTTTGGTGAAGAACGTCGGAACGTCGGGAAGTTTGAGCTCGCGTCCCGCGGCGCGCGCGCCTTCCTTTGCATGCTCGAGATAGTTGCGGCCGACGCAAAAGACGTTGCGCGCAGGGCGCACCGGCGCGTCGAGCGTGACGTCGTCGAGCGGTATCAGATCGTCGCCGGAATGCCAGGCCACGCGCTCGTGCGGCGCGAGCGCGATATAGTCCAGCAGCGTCGGCGTGGTGATCTTGCGAATACGATCGCCTTCGAGGACGCCGGGATGAGTCGATCCTTCGCGGGTGCGAAACGTGACGAAACGCATAGCCCTAGCGTATCATTCCTTTCGGCTCGTGAGATGCCAGAGGTCGCAGTAGCGGCAATGATAGACGGAAAGACGCCCGACGGTTCCGTTCATGAGCATGGCAGCCCGTGCATGCTCTTCGGACTCGTAGGCGTCTTTCGACGTGCAGCTTCGCTCGCGCCCGCCCCCGTCATCGAAGAAGGGGATCGGCGGCAGCGGTTTACGGTTTGTGCGTCGGTTTCGGGGACACAATCTTGTTCAAGTCCGGCAGATCTTTGCTTTCCATCTTTTGCTTTTCTGCCCACGCCTTCGCTTCCGCTTGCGCTTTGTCCATCATATCGGTCGCCGCGCCCGGCGTGTTGCCCCAGTTTCCGCCGCGCGAAACGATCGCGACGTTGCGGCGCACGTTATGCGTCTTGGGATCGTAGTCGTACGTCACGCGATACATCCCGACTTCCGCGGTGCCGTCGGGATGGCGGATCCACATCTGCAGGACGTTGCCGTACGTCTGGGCGTTAAAGAAGAGGCACTGCTGTTCCGTCTGCTTCGTGCACTGCTTAGCCGATTTGCCGGACTTCACGCGAACGACCTGGCCGCGGCTGTTGACCTCGACGAGAAATTCGGTGTGCATCGCCATCTTGGGCAGTTGCGGTTTGAACGGCGCGTGCGGCGCCGGTTTGGGCGCGGGCGACGCGGCGATCGTGATGAGGGCTAAGGCAAGAGAAGCAAGTCGGATCTTCATAAGAATACTTTCGGAACGGAGGAATTCGGCTGGTGGTTCCCGAGGCAGGCAAGCACTTCCCCCGGGACCATACGGCAACCGGCGCGAAGCATCATACGTGCCCGTCCTGCGAGTTCTCTGTGCGGCGTTCTTCGCGCTGCTCGTCGCCGTTTCGCCCGCCGATGCCGCGCGCCAAATCGTCGACCTTCACAAGCTCGACGCCTACTTTGCCCTCTTTGCGAGCGACTCAAACGTTCCGTGGAAGTCCACCGTCGTTCGTCTCGATACGTACTCGAGCGCCCCGGTCGATTTTGCGGTCTACGCGGTGCATCCGGGCGACGTGCTCACCGCCGGCGGCAACTCTCGTCCGCGCGCGATCGACACGCGGGGACGTAAGCCGGTCGCGACCTTTACGTACCGGCCTCCGGGCGGCTACCAATTCCAATCCAATCAGGTCAACGTTCCACTGGGGTCGCGTCAAGGGTTTTTCGTCGTTGAAGCGCGTCGCGGAAACGTCGGCGAGCAGGTGTGGATCAATCGCACGCGCGTCGGATTGGTGACGAAAGAGACACCCGGCGAGCTCCTCGTCTACGGCGCGGACCTCGGGACCGGCCGTGCGCTCGCGAACATGCGCGTGCAGTTCGTCGTCAACGGCGCCTTCGTGAACCGCAAGACGGACGCGCACGGAATCGTGCGTTGGAACCGGTCGCCCCGGCCGATCTTCGCGCTCGCGCAGTGGGGCGATAGTTACGCGTTTACGAGCCTGCTACCGCAGGCACCGCTGCCTGCGACCATCGTCGGCGTACGAACCGATACCGCCGTCGTCCACGCCGGTGATAGCGTCCGGGTCGTCGGATTCGCGCGCACCCGCTCGGGATCGGAGATGAAAGCGGCCGCCGGCACGGCGATGGTGACGATGCGACTTGGGGGAGCGCTCGTTGCGCAATCCCACGTCCCGCTTGATAGCGCCGGTGCGTTCAGCGCGTCGTTACCGGTACCGGCTACCGCTGCGGCCGGCGATTACGCCGTGCTCGCGCAAGTCGACGGCGGCGTCGGCGGCGCGACCGTGCACGTCGACGCGAACGCAAACGGCTTGTCGCTCGGAATCGCGAACGGCTGCGAGAACGCATGCGATCCCTCGGCGCCGGTTCCGATCGAGATCACCTCATCGCGCGGCGACACCCCGGTGCACGTCATCGTCGTACGCTCGCCGCATATCTATGTTGGTTTTACCCCGGACACGACGCCCTGGGCCACCTCGAAGTGGCTCGATCGCACGGTTCGTACCGACGGCAACGGCCGCGCGACGGTGATGATTCCAGCGCCGACCGACGGGCTGTCGTCGACCTACGGTGTGCGCGTCGAAGCCTCCGGTGCGACCGCGGTCACGCGCATTCTCGTGCCGACCGCGCGGGTCGCCGTGCGCCTGCAACTCGATCGCGAGCAACAGACGCTCGGTACGCCCATTACGTTCGATCTCTATGCAAACGAAATCGCGACCGGAAAACCGGCGAGCGGCGCACGCGTCTATGTCACGCTTTCACACGGTCCGTCGACCCAGGCACAAACGGTGACGCTTGATGCCGACGGACACGCGCGCGGCACGTTCTCGTCGCCGGTACTCGGCATGAATCTGTTGATGGCGAAGGTTGACACGCCGCACGGCACCGCAATCGACGCCGGTCAAGTCGACGTCGTGCCGCAGGCGAGCAACGATTCCGGCTCATCCGGAAGCTCCGATGCGCACGTTTCGCTCGATAAGGGAATCTACCGTGCGGGTGACGAGGCGCGCGTGAACGCCACGCTCGGCGGCAGCACCGGCGATGCGCTGGTTACGCTTGAAAGCGCCCTCGGATCGCAAGCCGTCGTGGTCCCGGTTCGCGGCGGCCACGCGGAGGCGAGCTTTCACGTGAGCGATGCGCTCGGCGATCTTCGGGTCGGAGCCGCATTCGTGCGCGACGGCGCGATCGAATGGACGAGCACGCCGCTCGCGCTCGATGCGCCGGGGCGTCCTCAATTCGTACCGCTCGCAATGCACGGCAGCGATTTTGCACCGGGCGCGTCGACCACCGTGTCGCTGCGCGATACGCGCGACGTTCCGGGAACGGTCATCGTGCGCGTCAGCCGCGGCGCGCCATCCGGCAGCGCGCTCTTTGATTCCGCTCCGGCGCTTATGGCAGTCGGCATCGCGGCAACCGAAGTGAGCGCGCCCGCGGGACGCACGTGGCACCCATGGGTTGATTCCACGGGACAGCACGCGCAGGTTCTCGGTTTCGTGCGGCGCACGCAGCCGCCGCAAGATCTTACGATCGAAGAAGCCGACACGCAGGTCGTCTCCTGGAACGTCGTGCGCGACGACGGGCAGCCGCTCGCGCTTCAACTTCCGCAAGCACGCGGGCGATATACGATTTCGATTCTCAAACTTACCGACGATGGGCGAGTCATCGCATCGTCGTCATCGGTGGTGGTGCGATAGTGGCAAAGCCCAAACCGGGAACGGCGACGTTGATGTTGCTGGATACGTATGGACTCGTGTACCGCGCGTTCTTCGCCCTTCCGCCGCTGACGACGACGCGCGGGGTTCCGATCAACGCGGCATACGGGTTCACGATGATGCTCAACAAGCTCATCAACGACGAAAAGCCTACGCACGTCATCGCCGCATTCGATAAGGGATTGCCGGCGTCGCGCGTTGCGCTGTACAAAGAATACAAAGCGCAACGCGACGCAATGCCGGACGACTTACGCAGCCAGTTTGCGCTCGTGCGCAAGATCTTGGCGACGCACAAGATTCCCGTGGTCGAAATCGAGGGCATGGAAGCCGACGACATCATCGCCACGCTTGCAAGCAAGGCCGAAGATGCGGGAGAGCGGACGCTGGTCGTCACCGGCGACTTGGATTTACTGCAGATCGTCGATGAAAAGACGACGGTCCTGACAACTCGCCGCGGCATCACCGAACTCGGCCGGTACGATCCGGCTGCCGTGTACGAGCGCTTCGAACTCGAACCGCGACAGCTTCCCGATTATCGCGGCCTCAAAGGCGATCCGTCCGACAATCTTCCGGGCATTCCAGGCGTCGGCGAAAAGACCGCAATCAAACTGATCAAAGCGGCGGGATCGCTCGATGCTCTCGTCGCGGACCCGTCGCTGGGCGGAACGGCAAAGCTGCAGAAGCTGCTCGAGGAGTACGGCGCGCAGGCGCAAGTGTGTCGCGACGTATCGGTCGTGCATCGGAACCTCGATCTCGACGTCGATTGGAGCAATCGCTACAAGTTCCCAAGCGACGCGGAGCTCTATCCGCTGTATGCGGAGCTCGAGTTCAAGACGATGCTCGCCAAGCTCAAACCGCCGGTCAACGATCTTCCGCTTTTCGCCGCGGAGGTCAAGCTCGAGGGGAACTATCGGTCGTACGTCGCGTCGGTGGATCCGCCGGAGTTCGAGAAGCTCGCGTCGGAGATCCGCGCGCTCGGCGGGTCGGAGCGCCTCGCGCTCGCGCTTCGCGAGAGCGACATGGGACTCTCCGGTGCCGCGGGCAGCGGCGTTTGCTTTGCGCTCGGCGCACTGGCGCACGAGAACGTACGCGACGCGCTCGCGCACGCGCTTGCGAGCGCCAAGCACGTTGCGGCCTATGATGCCAAGCGGGTCGTGCACGTGCTTGGGGCAGCGGGGATCGCGCATCATCGCTTCGACGACGACGCGATGATTGCGGCGCATCTCATCAATCCGACGCGGAACTTCGGCGATATCGTCGAGGCGGTCGCCGAGCAACTCGAAACGAACCTCGGCGCCGATGCCGCGTCGAATGCCGACGCGACGCTGCAGATCGTCGCCAAGGCGCGCGACACGCTCGAAGAGCGCGAGCAGCTGCGCCTTTACGAAGACGTCGAGGTTCCGCTTGCGCCGATTCTTGCAAAAATGGAAGCCGCGGGGATCGCGGTCGATACGTCGGAGCTCGACGTCATTGGAAGAGAGATCGAGGAAGCGACGTCGCGCCTGCAGCGTCAGATCTACGATTTTGCCGGCGAAGAGTTCAACATCGGCTCGCCGCTGCAGTTGGGCAACATTCTCTTCGGACGTCTCGCCATTCCGGGCGGGAAGAAGACGAAGACCGGATGGGCGACGGGCGTCGAAATTCTCCAGGGCCTGGCCAAGGAGTATCCGATCTGCGCGCTCGTGCTCGAGTGGCGTGAAGTAACCAAACTGAAAAACACCTACGTCGACGTCATTCCGCAGTTGCTCGACAAACGCGACGGCCGGCTGCATACGGTATTCAATCAGACGTCGACCGCCACCGGACGCCTCTCATCGACGAACCCCAACCTGCAGAATATTCCGGTGCGCGGCGATCTGGGACGGCGCATTCGTAAAGCGTTCGTCGCCAAGGATGCGGATCATATCCTGTTGGCGGCCGATTACAGCCAGATCGAATTACGGCTGATAGCGCACCTGTCCGGTGACGAAGCGATGCGCAGCGCGTTTGAAGAAGGCCAGGACATTCACGACTTCACCGCGCGCCAGATATTCAACGTCGCGGCGGGAGAAAGCGTCGACGCAAACCAGCGCCGCATGGCCAAGAGCGTGAACTTCGGACTCCTCTACGGCATGTCCGATTTTGGTCTCGCGCAGCGTTTGGAGATCAGCCGAAGCGAAGCGCGCGAGATCACGACGGCCTATTTCGCTCGCTTTCCCTCCGTGCGCGATTATATCGATCGCACGATCGAAGATGCGCGCCGCACGGGGTACGTGTCGACCATCCTGGGCAGACGGCGCTATATGCCGGCGCTGACGTCGAGCAATTTCATGCTGCGGTCGGCCGCGGAGCGTGAAGCGACCAACGCGCCGTTACAAGGCAGCGCCGCCGATCTCATGAAGCTGGCGATGGTACGGATCGACCGCGCGCTCGACGCGATCGACGGCGCGACGATGTTGCTGCAGATTCACGACGAGCTCATCCTCGAGGTCCGCAACGATCGGTTGCATGAGGTCGCGCACATGCTCCGGCGGGAAATGGAGGGAGCGCTCGCCCTGTCGGTTCCATTAGAAGTGACGGTGAAGACGGGGCGCAATTGGTACGACGTGGAAGCGATGACCGATGTTTAGCGCGTTCGTGTTGGCCGCCACGCTCACCGTGCAGCACCTGCCGACGGTCACCGTGCGCGCGCCGAAGGCGACGCTCACGCTGCAGGTTGCAAAAACCGAAGACGAGCGCGAGTTCGGCCTCATGAACGTCACGAAGCTGGCGCCGCACACCGGCATGGTCTTTGTGTTCGATCAAGATGCGCTCGTCGAGTTTTGGATGAAAAACACGCTCGTGCCGCTCGACATGGTGTTCGTGGGTCCGGACGGCATCGTGCGAAGCGTTGCCGCGAACGTGCCGGCGACGACGCCGGACACGCCCGACGACAAGATTCCGCGCCGTTCGGCGAAAGCCAAGTATGTGATCGAACTTCCGGCCGGCGAAGCGGAGAAAGACGGCATCACGGGAAGCGTCGCGCTTCCGGAAATCGCTACGCTTTCACCCTAGCACGCCGGTTCACGGCGATGTCGCTTGCCGGCGTGTGTCGGTAAACTGATAGTTGGAATAACGCACTTCCGCGCGTTCGCGCGCCCAGAACATCCATCCATGTCCGTGCGCGTGAGCCGATAGGCTCGTCGGCATCACGAACGATCCGAATCGGGCATATTGCACCGAGAAGTCCACCGTCATTCCGTCGTCGTCTTCGCTTCCATCCGCACCGAGCAGTTCGCCGGTC
>DASSZO010000067.1:0-3310 GCA_035702815.1 Candidatus Aquilonibacter sp.
TTCCCGAATCTCGCTTTCGATGCGCCCGCCGAGTAACGGATCGTAGAACGTCGCGTCGACGCCGAAGCGCCGCAGCATGTTCGACGTCAATTCACGATTCGGGCCGTAGATGCTCGCCGGAATCAACACGTGATCGCCCGACTGCAGCAGGGCGAAGTCGACGAGCGCGATTGCGGCTTGGCCGCCGGGAGCAAGAATCGTGTGGCGTCCGCCCTCCAACTCGCAGATACGCCCCGCAAGTTCGAGCGCCGTCGGCGTTCCGTACAGGCCGTAGGTATATCCCGATGCGCGCTGATCCCAATGATCGTTCACGTCGGACGCGGATTCGAAGAGCGTGGTCGAACCGCGAAAAACAGGTGACGCCAGGGATCGATACCCCGGCGGCACCTGCACGTCGCTATGCAGCAGTTTGGTCTGCCACGATTTGCTCAGGGCGACACCACGTAGACTTCAGCGCCCTTATCGATGAACTCTTTCGACTTTTCGGCCATGCCTTGTTCCGCGTAGTCGCGCACTTCTTGCGTGATTTTCATCGAGCAGAAATGCGGGCCGCACATCGAGCAGAAGTGTGCGATCTTCGCGCCGGGCGCGGGCAGCGTTTCGTCGTGGAACTCGCGCGCCGTCTCCGGGTCGAGCGCGAGATTGAATTGATCTTCCCACCGGAATTCAAACCGCGCCTTCGACAGTACGTCATCCCAATGGCGAGCGCGCGGATGTCCCTTCGCAAGATCCGCCGCGTGCGCCGCGATCTTGTAGGCGATCACGCCGTCCTTGACGTCCTTTTTGTTCGGAAGTCCGAGGTGTTCTTTCGGCGTCACGTAGCAGAGCATCGCCGTGCCGTACCAACCGATCATCGCGGCACCGATCGCACTCGTGATGTGATCGTAGCCGGGGGCGATGTCGGTGACGAGCGGGCCCAGCGTGTAGAACGGCGCTTCGTGACAGATCTCGAGCTGCTTTTCCATGTTCTCTTTGATCAGATGCATGGGAACGTGGCCCGGTCCTTCGATCATCACCTGGACGTCATGCTTCCACGCGATCTGTGTGAGCTCGCCGAGCGTCGTCAGCTCACCGAACTGCGCTTCGTCGTTCGCATCGGCCGTGCAACCCGGGCGCAGCCCGTCGCCGAGCGAGAAGGCGACGTCGTACGCCTTCATGATCTCGCAGATCTCCTCGAAATGCGTGTAGAGAAAATTCTCTTGATGGTGCGCGAGACACCATTTGGCCAGGATCGAGCCGCCGCGCGACACGATGCCGGTGATACGTTTGGCCGTCAACGGAACGTAGCGCAGCAGCACGCCCGCGTGGATCGTGAAATAGTCGACGCCTTGTTCGGCCTGTTCGATGAGCGTATCGCGGTAGATCTCCCACGTCAGCTCTTCGGCTTTGCCGTTGACCTTCTCGAGCGCTTGATAGATCGGCACCGTTCCGATCGGCACCGGCGAGTTGCGAACGATCCACTCGCGCGTCTCATGGATGTTTTTTCCCGTGGAAAGATCCATGACGGTGTCGGCGCCCCATCGCGTCGCCCACGTCATCTTGTCGACTTCTTCTTCGATGGTCGACGCGACGGCAGAGTTTCCGATATTCGCGTTGATCTTCACGTGGAAGTTGCGCCCGATGATCATCGGTTCGGTCTCGGGATGGTTGACGTTCGCCGGGATGATCGCGCGGCCGCTCGCGACTTCGTCGCGCACGAACTCCGGCGTTACGCCCTCGCGAATTGCGATGAACTCCATCTCTTTGGTGATCTCGCCGCGACGCGCGTAGTGCATCTGCGTGACGTTTCCGTCCCCGCGGCCGCGCGCGGCGATCCACGGCGCGCGAAGCTTCGGCAAGCCCTTCTTGAGATCGATGGTGATGCTCGGATCGGTGTAGGGACCGCTCGTGTCGTACACCGTGTGCGACGTGCCGTCGGTCAACGGAATCTGACGGACCGGCACGCGAATCGACGGATCGCTGCCCTCGAGATAGACCTTCAACTGATGCTCCCTTCCTGCGCCGGCATTACCCGGCGCGTACGGCGGTCGACGCGCTCTCGCGCCCTCTCAGCCTGCTCGAACGCAAGCTCCCGCAATGGCTACGGGCTACGACGGCATGGACCGATACTCTTTTGGAGCTGGACGCTGTTTGGACGCTGCTCGGCATACCATCCGGTGCAGGGGGCCGAAGCAACCAATCGAACGGTCTTCACAGTACATTTCGTTTCGAAGGAGCACGTACGTATGAAAGCGCTCTCATCTTCTATGCTTGCGCTGGTGCTTGCAGCGATGCCCATCGTCTGCTCGCCCGCCTCCACGGATAAGACGCTTCAAGCCAAAGAGGGCACCGTAACGTACGGCGCATCGCAGTCTCCGACGACGAAGCTCGCCAAGAACGCCAGCGCGACGCTTAACGACAACGACTATGCGAAGACCGGCGCGGGCAATTCTATGGCGCAGATCATCATGCCGGACAGCTCCGTGGTCACCATGGCTGCAAACAGCAGGGTGCAGATGAGAAACTTCGATAACGTCGGTGGAACCAACACCGCGAACTTCGTCGTCGTCGGCCGGGTGCGATTCAAAGTCGAGCATCCCGCCGGCGCGAAGGCGAACTACACGTTCTCGACGCCGACCGGACAAATCGCCGTTCGCGGCACCGAAGGCGACATTTTCGCCCAACCCGGCGCCGGCGGCGCTCCCGGCGGCCTCCAAGTCAACGTGTATGCACTGACGAACCCGGCGCTCCCGGTCCAGGTCACGCTCGTCAACGGACAAGTCTTCACGCTCGCGGCCGGCCAGTCGCTGGTCGTCACCGCGGCCGCGGGTGCGATCGTCGGGGCCGTAGGCGCGGTCAGCAACACGACCTTCGCCCCGTTCACCCAGCTCGGCGCACCGGCGAATGCGAGCAGCCTCGGCATCACGACCACCACGACGACGACGGCAGCCGCCGGTACGACCGCCGCGGCAAGCACGACGGCCGCTGCGACGACCGCGTCGGTAACGACCGCCGCCGTAGCCGCCGGCACCGCGGCCGCCGTCGCGGTGACGCAGAACAGCTCCAACCCCTCGACCGCGCCGAGCCCAAGCCCGACGCCGACCCCGACCCCGACGCTGGCGCCGACCGCGACCCCCACGATCGCACCGACCGCGACGCCGACCGTCGCACCGACGATGACGCCAAGCCCCTCGCCCGCGCCGACCGGCACCAGCGTGCCGATCATTATCAGCGGAAAACCGGCGGTCGGACCGCCGATGACCGGCGGCCCCGCAATCGGCGGCAACCCCGGCGCGGCGGCGAACCCGCCGGCACCCGGCCCCGTGACGGC
>DASSZO010000076.1:0-7102 GCA_035702815.1 Candidatus Aquilonibacter sp.
CTAAGTATGCGGAGACCCAGGGTTCGTTCAGCGTGATCCACGTGTCGATGCCGTCGCCCAGTGCGCCGGACACGGCATCGGCATACTCGGCGAACGCGTAGGCGGTATCGCGCCCGATCCAACCGCCCCAGCGATCCTGCAGCGCCTGCGGAAGATCCCAGTGGTACAGCGTCGCGTACGCGCGAATACCATTCGAGGCGAGCTCATCGACCAGACGCTTGTAGAAGTCGAGTCCGGCCTGGTTGACTCGGCCGACGCCGTCGGGGAAAATGCGAGGCCATGCGATTGAGAACCGGTACGCGTCGACGCCGAGCTCTTTGAGGAGCGCAACGTCGTCGGGCATCCGATGATAGTGATCGTCGGCAACCGCTCCGGTCTCGCCGCGAGCGATCGCTCCGGGAATCGCGGTGAACGCATCCCAGATACTCTCACCGCGACCATCCTCCGCAACGGCGCCCTCGATTTGATACGCGGCCGTTGCGGCTCCCCAGATAAACGACGTCATGCGAGTCTTTTACCCCGCCGTCGCCTCCCACTTGAGGTTCGGCTGTCTCGCCGCGCGCGTTTCGTCGACACGGCCGACGACGGTCGTCACGGGAGCCGCCATCACCGCTTGCGGATTGCGTTTGGCTTCCTCGACGATCTCGCGCAGGACCGCGATGAACTGGTCGAGCGTCTCTTTCGATTCCGTCTCGGTCGGCTCGATCATCAAACACTCCGGTACGATGAGCGGGAAGTACATTGTCGGCGCCATCATGCCGTGATCGAGCAACGCCTTTGCGATGTCGAGCGCCTTGACCCCGGTCTCCTTCTTGAGTTCTTGCGCCGACGCGACGAACTCGTGGCGGCAGATTTCCGGATACGGCGTCTCGAGAAACTCCGCCACCTTCACGCGCACGTAGTTCGCGTTGAGGACGGCGAGTTGCGAGACTTTCTTCAACCCGTCGGCACCGTTGGCGTAGATGTACGCGAGTGCGCGCACCGCGTGCGCGAAATTCGACCAGAACGAGCGCATCGGTCCGATCGACTTCGGGCGGTCGAAGTCGAGTGAGAACGTGTACCGATCGCTCGGTGCGACTTTTTCACCCGTAGCTTGCGCAGGCGCGGGCGTCGCGCGAACGACCGGGGTCGGCAGATAGTCGACGAGGTGCGCCGCAACGCCGACCGGGCCGTGACCCGCGCCGCCGCCGCCGTGCGGAATCGTGAACGTCTTATGCGTGTTGAGGTGCATGAGATCGAAGCCCATGTCGCCCGGACGCACGTTGCCCATGATCGCGTTGGCGTTGGCTCCGTCGTAGTACATCAAGCCGCCGGCATCGTGTACCGCTTGGGCGATCTCGTGACTGTGATCCTCGAACAAGCCCAGCGTGTTCGGGTTGGTCATCATGCAGACGGCGGTGTCGTCGCCCAGGACCTTCTTGATTTCCTCGACGCTCACGCGGCCGCGTTCATCGGACGGCAGGCTGATCACTTTGAATCCGCACATCGCGGCCGACGCCGGATTCGTACCGTGCGCGGTATCCGGCACGATGACCTTGTCGCGCTTGGTCTCGCCGCGGTCTTTGAAATACTTCTTGGCGATCAGGAGCGCCGCCAGTTCCGCGTGCGCCCCGGCCGACGGATTGAGTGAAAACGCCGCCATGCCGAAGAGCGACGCGAGCGAACGCTCGAGCTCGTACATGACCTGCAACGCACCCTGCGCGAGCGCGTCCGGCGTGTAGGGATGCAACTGCGCGAATTCGCGTTTGGTCGCCATCGCGTCGTTGATGCGCGGATTGTACTTCATCGTGCACGATCCGAGCGGATAGAACCCGAGATCGATCCCGAACGTACGCTGCGAAAGCTTCGTGAAGTGACGGATCACTTCCAATTCGCTGTTATCGGGCAGCGGCAGTTCATCGCGAAGCAGCGACTTCGGAAGAAAGTCGGTCGTCGGGCGCGCTTCCTCGACGTACCGGTTGGCCCGGCCATCCTTACCGAGATCGAAGATCAGAGGGCTTTGCGTGCGATCAAACGTTTGCGTGGACACGAACGATCTCTCCCAGAGCGGTGGTCAGCGCTTCGATCTCACCCGACGTGGTGAGTTCGGTCGCGTTCATGAGGATGCAAGTGGACAGTTCCGGATACCAGCGCCCGAGATCGACACCGCCTAGGATGTTGCGTTCTTGGAGCTTGGCGAGCACCTCCGATGCCGGCTGGTGCACGTCGACGACGATCTCGTTGAAGAACGGCGCCGTGAACTTCAGATCGGCGCCGTCGAGCGACGACACCGCGGTTGCCAGTTCGCGCGAACGTTGAAGGTTGAGCGCTCCGACGTCGTGCAATCCGGTCTTGCCCATCAACGCGAGGTAGATCGTCGCGATCAGCGCGCAGTGCGCCTGATTCGTGCAGATGTTCGACGTCGCTCGTTCGCGGCGGATGTGCTGCTCGCGCGCTTGGAGCGTGAGCACGTACGCCGTGCGATTTTCCTTGTCGACGGTCTTGCCGACCAGGCGGCCGGGAATCCGGCGCATGTGTTCGGACGTCGATGCGATGAAGCCGACGTAGGGACCGCCGTAGGCCATCGCCACGCCGAAGCTTTGCGCCTCACCGACGACGATCTCCGCACCCCAGGATGCCGGCGTCGCCAGTACGCCGAGCGCGATCGCTTCGCTCACGACCGCGATCGGAACCGTTCCGCTCTCTTTGACCGCCGCGGCGCTCGAGGCATCGAGCGTGTCGATGTTGCCAAAGAAATTCGGCGACGCAATCGCGACGGCCGCGTAGGTCTTGCTCGCAACGGCATCTTTGAGGGAATCGAGATCGGTCGTACCGTCGGCGTTGACCGGCAATTCGTCGATCTCGACTTCCAGGCCGTCGCAGTAGGTTTTGAGAACCGCACGATAGTTCGGATCGATCGCGCGCGAAACGAGCATCTTCTTCCGCCCGTTCGCGTTGAGCGCCATGATCGCGCCTTCGGCGAGCGCCGTCGCGCCGTCATAGACGGACGCGTTGGCGATGTCCATGCCGGTGAGCAGGCAGATGTAGCTCTGCCACTCGTAAATCGCTTGGAGATAGCCTTGCGACACTTCGGCTTGATACGGCGTGTATGCCGTCAGGAATTCACCGCGCATCGCGAGCGTGCCGATTGCCGGCGGCGCATAGTGGCGATACGATCCCGCACCGAGGAACGAGATGTAGTCGACGCCGGTATTCTTCTTCGCAAAGTGCTCGAAGCGGCGTGCGATTTGGTACTCCGGCAACGCCGGAACGATGTCGAGCGGCGCCTTGAGCGCAACCGCGTCGGGAACCTTGAGCAGTTCTTCGAGCGATCCGACGCCGACGGCGTCAAGCATCGCGCGAATATCTTCATCAGTGTGCGGTGTATACAATTCCTGTCATCCTGAAGGGCGACCCGTTGTCATCTTGAGCTTGTCGAAGGACGACCCCGTTGTCATCCTGAGCTTGTCGAAGGGTTAGTCCTGAGCGATCTTTTCGTAGTCGTCCGGCGAGAGAAGATTGCTCTTTTCGCTTGCGTCTTTGAGCTTGACTTTGAAAAGCCAGCCCGCGCCGTACGGATCGCGATTGACCGCTGCCGGATCGGCGTCCAGACCGTTATTGACTTCAACGACTTCGCCGCCGATCGGGGTAAAGAGATCGGAGACGGCTTTGACCGACTCGACGACGCCGATGTTGCCGAACTGATCGATCTGTTTGCCGACCTTCGGCAATTCGACGTAGACGATATCGCCGAGCGAGTTTTGCGCGTAGTCGGTAATGCCGACCGTCGCAGTGTCGCCCTCGACTTTGACCCACTCGTGTTCTTTGCTATACAGCAGATCCGCTGGCTGAGCCATGTCGCCTCAGGTGCTCCTTTACTTGGCGCGCTTATAGAAGGGGAGGTTGACGACCGTTGCGTCGTGCTTCGTGCCGCGTATTTCGACCGCCAAAGTGGTGCCGACAGTTGCGGCGTCCTTGGCGACGAGCGCGGTGGCTATGTTCTTATTTTCGACCGAAGGGGCCATCGAGCCGCTGCGAACCTCGCCCACTTCACGGTCGCCGAGGAAGACTTTGTAGCCCTCGCGAGCCGGAGCGCGGCCGGCCATGACCAGGCCGACGATGCGCGGGTAATCGTCGCGCTCGAGCTGCTCGGCAAGCACGTTACGGCCGATGAACTCCGGCTTGCTCATCTTGAGCGCCCACTGCTGGCCGCCCTGAACCGGACCGATCTCCTCGGTGAGCTCGTGGCCGTACAGCGGCATGCCGGCTTCCAGACGCAGCACGTCGCGCGCGCCAAGGCCGCAGGGTTCGAGACCGTTCGCCGATTCATCGCGAAGCAGGTTGCTCCAAATTTCGGGCGCGTGATCGCCGGAAACGAAGAGCTCAAAGCCGTCTTCACCGGTGTAGCCGGTGCGCGCGATGATCGCTGGACGTCCGTACGCGTTGCCTTGCGCGCAGAAGTAATACTTCATGCTCGCGAGATCGATATCGACGTGCGGTTGCAGTAACTCGACGGATTTCGGGCCTTGAATCGCGATGAGCGCGTTTCGGCCGTGCAGATTCTCGAGGCGCACGCCCTCGGCGAGGTTCGCGTTGAGATGATCCCACATCTTGTCGGCGTTGGCGCCGTTGACGACGAGCATCCAGCGATCGTTTTCGAGACGGTAGAAAATCGTGTCGTCGTGCGCGCCGCCTTGCGGATTGCAAAAAATATTGTAACGCGCTTGCATCGGCTTCATCGTTCCGACGGCGTTGATCGTCAGGGTATCCGCCCACTGCGCGACGTTCGGCCCCTCGAGCATGAATTGGCCCATGTGCGACAGATCGAACAGACCCGCGCGGTGGCGCACCGCATCGTGTTCTTTCAAAATCCCGGCGTATTGCACGGGCATTTCGAATCCCGCGAACGGCACGAGGCGAGCGCCAGCTTTGACGTGTTCGCCGTAGAGCGCGGTGCGACGCAGATCGGTGGAAGCGGTCATGATGTGGGCGCCTCTTTGGGGTCGGAGTTAAGGAAATTGAGCGTCGCGTGCGCGACGAGCTTGTCGTTGCTCTTGACTTGGACTTCGCCGTAACAAATGCGGCGTCCGGCGCGCAGCACGGTCGCTTCCGCGATCAAATCGTGCGGGGGCAGCGCGGGGGCCAAAAAGTTGCACTGGAGCGCAACCGTGACCGTGTCTTGTTCGCGCCCGTAAATCGAAGCAAGCGCTACGTAGAACACCGTGTCGCACAGGCTGACGATTGCGCCGCCGTGGACGGCGCCCGCTCCATTGGCGATCTCCGGGCGAAACGGCATACGCATCGTCGCCTTGCCATGGTCGACCGACTCGAGCTTGAGGTCGAGGAGCGCGACGAAATGCGACTTTTCCTTTTCCCAGCGATGCGGGGCCGAGGCGAAATCGGGATTCATGAACCTCGCAAGCGTACCCGGAGACGGGCCGGGGCGTCTATGCTTTTCGTCCCTAATCGCCCCAGGCTCGCCCGGCTAGCTGAAGACCGGCCCCGGCGCCGCGAGGGCTCGCCGGACGTACAGCGGCAGCGAGAACAGCCGCTGGTGCGTCTCGCCGTCGTAGAAGAAATTCTCGCCTTTGAGTTCCGCGCAGTAGGCGTCGATTGCCGTCGGGTCGAGCTTCGAGAGATCGACGCTATCGCTACATGCCAAGAACGCCCAATCAGTATCGAAGGCCGGCACCGAATGAAAGAACGACACGACGTGTTTGTAGTGCTTGCGCAGCGTACGGGCCATCTTGCAGTGCAACGAAAGATTGTGGAACGCAAGCGTGCTCGCTTGCAGCACGTAGATGCCGTCGACGGTCAGGCGCGATTTGATCAATTTGAACACATCCTCGTTGAAAAGGATGTTACTTGGCGAATCTTCGAGCGGCTCGGTCAAATCCGAAATGATCACGCCGTAGCGATCGTGATCTTCGCGCATGAATTTGAGTGCATCGCCCACGATGACGCGCGCGCGCGGATCGTCGAACGCGCCGTCGCTCCACTCCGGCAGATACTTCTTCGATAGATCGACGACGAGGCCGTCGATGTCGACCATCGTGCAGCGCTTGACGTCGGGCCGGCGCAGCACTTCGCGTAACGTCGCCCCCTCGCCGCCGCCGAGAATCAACACGTCGCCGCGATCGTGCGCGCCGGCAAGGGCCGGATGCACGAGCGTTTCGTGGTAGATCTTCTCGTCGTTCTGCGAACTCTGGGTATCGCCGTCGAGGATGAGCATCTTCCCGAAGACCGGCGTACTGATGACGGAGACTTGCTGGAATTCAGAATGCCCCGCGTAGTACACGGTATCGATCGCGTGGTGGTGCTGTTCGGTCGGCGCGGACTCTTCGACGTACCACTGCCAATATTCGGTCTTGGGCATAGCGGGCAGCCGTTTCGCCAATGAGAAAGGGCGCCCCCGCGAGGACGCCCTTCATCTTTCTTAAGCCGTCGACGGCTTAGCGGATGATGTGGCTCATTCGATGACGGGTGATCAGGTTGTCTGCAGCAACCGCACCGACGTACGGGGCGATTGCGGCCGGTAACGTGATCGGCGCGGTGTTCGCGTAGCGCGGACCAACCGGTCCCTGCGAAACGTTGTGGATCGCGGTGCGGAAGTAGCCGTTGACGGTAGCCGCCGGAGCGGTCGCCGTGATCAGCAGTCCGTTGACCGTTGCCGTGAAGCCCGCCGCGCGGAGCTCGCGCGCCACGGTTTGGACGTCGCGGTTCGCCGTCGGCGTGTTGCGGATCGCAAGCGTCACCGGCGTCGACTCGGTGGCCGCGCGCGCGCCGAGATCGGCCGAGCGAGGTACGCGAATCGCGTTGTTGAGCATCGTGTCGCGCTGTTCACCGTAGGTTGCGAACGCCGTCGTGCGCGCAAGGCTTTGCGTTGCACCCGCAAATTGCCACGTGCGCTGCGGACACATCGCCGCGGCGATCTGCGTGCCGATCGGTAAGCCGAGTCCGCTGGCGTTATCGTAACCGGGGCCGGCGCTGTAGAACGGCGTGGATCCGTTGAATTGATCGTTGCCGGTCACGATGTCGATAAACGCAGTCGAACTGCGGGTCGCCGCGGTGTACCACATAGCGACCGGATTGCTCGGCGTCGCGTTGCTGCAGTATTCGTTCA
>DASSZO010000045.1:0-3434 GCA_035702815.1 Candidatus Aquilonibacter sp.
CGATGTCCGCGCGCACGATGCCGTATGCACCGGCCGTCACTTGGCCGCCGCGAACGTCGGGATAGTACCACAGACTGTAATACGGCGAGACGAACGTGTAGTAGTTCGCCCACCGGTCGACGCCGAGGCCAAACCCGCGCAGGTTGTAGATGTTGCCGAAATCGTTAACCGGTGTGTAGTCGTAAAACCCGACGCCGACACCGAGCGGGTAATCCGGCCGCCCCAACTCCACGTCGAGCTCGTTGCGATACTGCACGTCGTTGAACCACCACGGATGCGTCGGAAAATCGGGGCTGTTATAGACCGACGAAGGATGCTGCCACGCAAGCGTATCGGCGAACCGCAGTTTTGGCGACGCCTGGAATTCGTAGCGAATCGAAGCCGCCGTCGCATAGCCGTGCGCGTTCTCCCACTCGTATCCCGACGTCTTGAGCACGCTCTGCAGCACGTCAACCGTGACGTGATTGGGCTCGGGCGGCGGCGTCGGCGACGCGAGCGCGATGACGATGCCGGCGGCCGCGAGCAGGTGCACGGCTACGTCACGATGAGCGACGGAAGCGCGTCGCCATCGAGAAAGGCGCGGAGCTCCTTGGACGAAAAGGCGACGCCGCTCCAGAACTGCCCGAACTCGCCGTACCGGGCGCTGGCTTCGTCAAACCGCATTTCGTAGATCAACTTCTTGAACACAAGCGGATCGTCGGCATAAAGATCGACGCCCCATTCGAAATCATCGAAACCGATCGAACCGGAGATCACCTGCGTGACCATTCCATGATAGGAGCGGCCGACTTTGCCGTGCTCGACCATCAACTTCGCGCGTTCGGCGAACGGAAGCATGAACCAATTGTCGGCCCCGTCGCGTTTTTTGTTCATCGGATAGAAACACACGTAGCGTCGCTTCGGAATCTTCGCGTATAACCGCGGCCCCACGTACGGGCTCTCAGCCTGTTTTGCAACCAGGTCGTCGAACGCCGCGATCCATTCAGGCGACTGCGGGGTGAGATCACGCGTTTGCAGTTCGGCGTGAATCTTGCCCGTTGCATCGTACAAGCCCAGTTCAAGTACCGACACATACGACGAAAGCGGCGTCAAATATTCCCGCACTTCGAGCTTATCTACGAGCGTCTGCGCGTACGCGAGGCCCTCGTACGTTCGCGCGTAGTGCGTGACCATAACGTCGCCCTTGTGGCCGAGGAGTTGCGCGAGACCCGCGTCGCCGTCCGAACCCGACTGCAAGTGCTCGAACAGATCGCTTGCATGCGCGGCATACTTCGTGCGCCGTTTCTCGGGCAGCGCATCCCATGCGCGCCGGTCAAACGCAAACATCCGGTGGAGGATCCACCAGCCTTCGAGCGATTCCGGAACGTTCGGATCGCGCACTAGCGGTGCGCCCCTTTGGTGAGCGCGCGCGTCCGTTCCATTTCGGCCTCGACCTCCGCGAGCAACGCTTCGGGGCGCTCGCGATACTTCGCCCACAACTGCGGCATGTTGGCGATGTCGTCCAGCACGCGCGCGTAGACGGCATTCACCGGCGTCGGCACGCCGTGCGCGAGGCCCGCTGCAGCAACCGCGCCGTTGAGAAACTCCACTTCCGATTGCGGCTTGCCTTGACGCAAGTCGAGCAGCAGCGACGGGGGCTTCGTGCCGCGCGCACCCGCAATGCGTCCGGCCATCACGCGGCGCGCAACCGCGCTTGGAAGCGCTGCCGCAGTGAACAGTGCTTTCGTGGGATAGCGCGGCAAGTCGATCGGCGTGATGTTCATCGCCGCCATCACGGCCCGAACCTCGCGGATCATGCGAATCTCCAACGTGAAGACCTTGTCGAAATGCACCAGGCGGTTCGGCAACACGTTGAGGATCGCGCAGCTTGCATTCGCGACGACGTTGAGCGCGAGCTTACTCCACTTGAGCGCGCGCCAGTCGTCGACCACTTTGACTTTGAGACCGCTGCTCGCGAAGGTCGCGACGAGCCAGTTGAACGCGCTCGCGCCGACGGGAGCAAAGGCGAGACCGCCGTCCTTCGCGGCCGTGACCTGGCCGTTGCGGTCGCGATCGACGGGAACCGTCAACGCGGCGGCGACCACGTTGTCCGCGCCGAAGGCCGCGACGAGCTTCTCTTCGTTGCCGACGCCGTTTTGCGGCGTGACGAAAACGCAGTTCTTGAGATCCGGAATCGCGGCGCGCAGCGTCTCGATCGCGCCGTCGGTGTCGTACGCCTTTGTGGCCACGATTGCGACATCGGCGGCAAACGGCGTGACGTCGCGCAGGCTGCGCGGCGCGTAGGCCACCTCAACACCGATCCCGCTCAACTGATCGCCGAGGTAGGTGCCCACCGCACCCCGACCGACGATATAGACCTTCACGACGAAGCTACCCCCGTGCTTCCAAAACCGTTACTGCCACGTTGCGTATCCGGAAGCTCCGCCACCTCCTCGAACTGGGCGCGCCAGACCGGGGTGACGATCATCTGCGCGATCCGGTCCCCTCGCTTGATGACGGCCGGTTCGGAACCCAGGTTGATCAGCAAGACGCCGACCGGTCCGCGATAGTCGGCGTCGATCGTTCCGGGCGTGTTCAGGCACGTGACGCCGGCTTTGAGCGCGAGCCCGCTCCGAGGACGAATCTGCGCTTCATATCCCGGTGGAAGCGCGATCGAGATGCCGGTGGGCACGAGCGTGCGTTCACCGGGCCGAATGATCACATCGTTTGAAACCGCAGCGCACAGATCGGCGCCCGCGGCGAGGTCGGTCATGTACGAAGGAAGCGGCAGTCCCGCGGACTCCGGCAGTCGCTTGAGGGCGACGCGCACGTGCATCTCTTTCACGGCCGGGTCATTTAGAAAGAAGCTGCGATAACTCTTCCCTAAAGCTTTCGATATCCCGGAAGGAGCGATAGACGCTTGCGAAGCGGATGTACGCGACGGGGTCCAGCTTCTTGAGCGCTTCCATCAGTTTCTCGCCGACCATCGTCGAGCTGACTTCACTCTCGCCGCGCGCGAAGAGATCGCGTTCGAGGTCGGCCGCCACGGCTTCCATCTGGCTCTCGGAGATGGGGCGCTTCTCGCACGCCTTGCGCAGGCCGCCGAGGATCTTCTCGCGGTTGTACTGTTCGCGCCGCCCGTCTTTCTTGACGACGAAGAGGCGCGGCGCTTCCATCCGCTCGTACGTGGTAAAGCGGTGCTTGCAGCGCGGATCGAGACACTCGCGCCGGCGGCGAACCACGGTTTCATCGTCGCGAGAGTCGACGACGCGCGTCTCGCTCTTGCGACAGGTTGGACAGATCAGCGGCTTACCTCGAGGGGCACAATATAATGTGGGTTCTCACATTATACGCCACTAGGCCTAGTGAACGCAAAACGACCGCTCGCATCGCAAGCGGTCGTCCCAAATCATCCGATCGTAGAGTCTGCCGTTGGCCGCGAGCTAGGATCGCTC
>DASSZO010000056.1:0-9127 GCA_035702815.1 Candidatus Aquilonibacter sp.
GCGAACCTTGACGCGAAACGCCACTGGCGCGTCGCCGACACGAATGCGGGAATTCAGATCGATTTCAACGTGACGCCGAATTCCGATGGAACGCTCGGCATCACTTCGCAGCGCGATCAGACGTTCAAAGGCGCGCAACCGGGCTCGATCCATTCGACGGCGAGCTACGTCTATGATCCAGCAAAGTACATGCCGACGTCGCTTAAAGAATACACGATCGTACGCGAAGAGACCGGTCCGGGTTCGTACAGCAACATCACGGTCGATTTAACCGCCTCGTTGGCAGGTGACTCTTTGAAAGGCTAGGTCAATATGTTGCGGCTTCTCGCTCGTTCGCTGCCTATCGCCCTCGTGGTCGCTCTGTGTATGGTGCTTGTCGCTCCGCGCGAGGCTCGCGCGCAATCGCTACGCCACCTCGTATACACCTTCACGGTCGGGATCAACAGTTCGCAACACGACACGACCGCAGCAAACGGCATATCCTCGATGGCCGCAGCGGGCGAGAGCAACCAAATTCTGAGCAGCGGCGACAACGCGTATAACGGCGAGGTCTCCGACAAGGGGGAGATCTCGCTCGACATCGTCGGCATGCGCCCCGACGGCGGACTCGTCGTGACAGCAAATGAATCGGCCAAGGAGCGCCATGAACGGGACGATACGTGCGTCGTCTACGCATCGACAAACGCGCTCTGCACCGATCCGGCGACGTATCAAGAGATTTATGCCGTGATTCGCACGCTGTCCCCGAACTTCTATGTCGGCGTGGCGCTGGACCAGGCAAATCACTGGCGCGTCAGCGATCCGAAGGCCGATGTCACCATCGACTTCACCGCCAAGCCCGAGACAGACGGCACCGTCGACATCACCTCGCAGCGCAACGCGCGACTCAAGGGCGTCGTCTCCGGAACGATTAGCGCAACTGCATCCTATCACTACAACCCGTCGAAATACGTCGCCGACTCCCTCAAGGAATACACGACGATGCACGAACAGCGGGGCGTGGGTTCGTACGTCGATACGACGGTCGACATTACGGCTCAGCTCACGTCGGATTCACGCACGCACTAATCAGCTTCCCGCGCTTACGAGCTTCGCTTGTACCGAGTCGTTGCTGTAGACGCTGCGCTGCGGTACGTGGGTGCGGACATCGCTTATTGCGATCGGTATCCCGGCTGCCGGATCGTACGCGATCTTTTGCTGCCCCGAACCGCGAAAATAGCCGCCTTCTTGCGTGAACGTTCCAGTCGAAGTTATCAAAACGGCGCCTCCGCCTCCCGAAATCGCTCCTTGCGCTTTGAATGTGTAGACGAAATCCCACGTGTATGGATTGCTGAGAAAGGGCTGGCCTGTAGCCGCGGGCAGGACGGCGGCAGTGACGCTATAGCGCTGCTCCCACGTTGAGGCACTTCCCGCGTGAAGGTTCGCCCACACACCCTTGGCGAGAAGCGGCAGAATCGTGAGCTGCACCGCGGAAAGCGCGTGAGGCGCCTGCGCGCAGTTGATCCGGCCGTTGGCGTAGAGGATGCACACATTGGTTTGGCGTGGACGAACGGTATTCCACGCCCAATCCGTTGCCGCAACGGTGACGCCGCCGTCCGGCGTCGGACCGAGCAAGTCGATCGTCGTCGTGCCGGTTCCCGGTCCCGGCTTCTCAGCTTCGGTGTTGAAACCCCAACGATACACCAGGTGCACTTGCGTGCCGGGAGCAGGCGAAAGTTGCGGCGTCTGCGCGCTCAGAAGCAGGGCCAGCAGCGCGATCGCGGTTTTGCGCATGAGGTACCTCCGTTACGGGCGACGCTAGCGCCCGCAACGGAAGTCCTCGTATGGAACCTGAGAAGACCGCTAGATTTTTCCCGGCGGGCTTGGCGTCGCGGGCGGCGTTTCGAACTGCTTGTAAAAGGCGTCGGTGCTCACCGGGCGCCCAAGGAAGTTGCGAACGAGAACGTCGGGTTCGAACGTACGCGCGGGTTCGAGGATGTCTTTACGATAGCGCAGGCCGACCGCCGGATTCTCTAACCCGCCTTGCTGGAACGCGGTGAACATGTCTTGCGCGTAGACCAGGGCCCAGAGATAGCTGTAGTACCCTGCATCGTAGCCGAAGAGATGCCCGAACGACGCTTGCGGGTGGGTGCCGGGGGGCATCGCCAAGGGCGTATACTTCTTCGAAATCGACGCCCAAACCGCGGTCGTATCGACCTTCGGGCCCGATGAATGATACGCCATGTCCACCATGCCCAGTTTGATCTGCTGGATCGTAAAATAGGCTTCGTTGACGTAACGCGCCGCAACGATTTTCGCGATCATGTCGTCGGGAAGTGGAGCGCCGGTCGTCACGTTCGAACTCACTTCTTTAAGCACCGTCGGTTGCCACATGAAGTTTTCGAGCATCTGGGAGGGCGCCTCCACGAAGTCCTGACGGAATCCGCCGCTGAGCGTCTCGTACGGCGCGGTTGCGAGCAGCGCCGCGAGATTATGTCCGAACTCGTGGAAGAACGTGATGACGTCTTGATGCGAGAGCAGCGCCGGCGCGCCCGGGGCCGGACGAGGCCAATTCCCGAGAATTGCGGTTACCGGCGGACGGTAGGTTCCGTTCGCAAGCCGGCGTGCCGGCACGAGCGGCCAGTTCGCAAAGTGACCGTACTTACCAGGGCGGGGGTACAGATCGAAAAACGTCGTGCCGATGAAGCGCCCGGTCTTGGTATCGAAGACGTTGTAACTGATGACGTCCTGACGGTTCCAGGCGTCGGGTTTATCGACTTTGACGAACGTCACGCCCAGAATCTTGTGATAGAGATTCATGATGCGCCCGACGACGACGTCGACGGGAAAATACTGCCGAACCGCCTCGTTGTCGACGGCATACTTCGTCTTGATGAGCTCGTTGTTGTAGTAGAGAACATCCCACGCGTCGATCGTCGCGTGCGGATCGCCCGTCGCTTTCGCTTTGAGCGCCGCCAAGGTTGCGAGGTCGCGCTTAGCCTGCGGCATCAGCTTTGCATCGAGCTTCGTCTCGAAATCGAGAACCCGCGCCGGCGTGCGCGCCATGGGGTCCGCGAGTTGATAGGCGGCCCAACTGGAATAGCCGAGCACGTGGGCCAGGCGATCGCGCACGCCGATCGCCTCTTCCAGAACGGCCACGTTTGCGGGCGCGCGATTCGTATACGCGAGGTAATACGCCTTACGCGCCGCCGGATCGCGTTCGTTTTGCAGAAACGGCGCTACGGTACTTTCGTTGACCTTGGCGGTATAGGTTCCGTCGGCATTGTGCTTGAGGGCCGCGACGAACGCTGCCGGCAAGCTCTGCGCTTGCGCTGCCGTGATGGCGATCGTCGTAGCGTCGTTGTTGAGGTTCTCTTGCCAGGCGGAACCCAACTTCGTCAGGCGATCCGACAGCGCGACGAACTCCTTGCGTTTGGCGGGCGTCAGGGCCGCACCGGAGCGGCGCGCGCCGACGAGATAGATTTCGAGCAGCTTCTTATCGGCGGGGGTCTTTGCCGCTCCACTCTTCTGCACCGCGAGCAATGCCGCGTAGACGTCGGGGCGCGCACCGAATGCGGAGAAATAGTTCGCCACATCGATATTGCATTGATTCGACGCGTCGCGGACCCGTTTGTCTGTCGACACGTTGAACAGGAACGTCTGGGCGACGAGATGGTCGTTCAGATCGGACTCCGCGTTTTCCAGCGGCAGCAGCATCGTGTCGAACGTGCGCGCGCTACGCTGCGCGAGGATCGTTTTGACGGACCGGTCGAAGGACGCGATCTCGGCTTTGCAGGTCGTCGCGACTTGCTCGGCCGTGAGATTCCAATCGATTGCCGTGGGATGGGCCGGTCCGAGCGGTACGGGTGATGCGCTCGCCGCGAGGGGCGATAGGGCGAGCAGCGCAAGCGCGCTCGAACATGCAAGGACGCGAGTGAGATTGACTGGCACGAAGGTCCTCCATCGAGAGTACTTCGGCTCAACTTAACGCAGGCCGTGGTTGCGGCCTTCCTTCACCAGTTGTTCCTCGGTTGTAGACGCCGTGCGCGTAGAGTTACGCCATGCTGGCCTTGATTCTCACCTTCCGCCCGCAACGTTTGCGCATGGTCTCGCGTCCGATGCTGCAGATCTCCGGCGATCGGCAGTTCCTGTTCCGGCCGCAAGGGACGTGCTTCGGTCAGCCGCTCGCATTCGAATGGGAGTCGCTCGACGCCACCATTCCATCCCTGCGAGGGACGATCGCGCTCTATCGCCTGGGACCGGCGGTTCTGCTCGTCGTCAAAGCCGCGTACCGGGTCGGTGAGGGCATCGCCGGGCGTCTCCTGGAGCAAAGCGTCGGAAAAGCGTACGCCGCTCGATCGCTGCGCTATCTCTGCAACAGCCTGACCCGCGTGATCGAGCGCACCCCCGAGCGCGCGCTGCTCAAGCGATGACGTTCGTCCGATCCTTTTCCGAGATCGGCATCGACGACGTGCCGATGGTCGGCGGAAAGAACGCGTCTCTGGGCGAGATGTACCGCGAGCTGACGCCGCTGGGGATTCCCGTCCCCAACGGCTTTGCGGTCACCGCGGACGGCTATCGCGCGGTCCTTCTCGCGAACGACTTGCTTCCCACGCTCCACGACCTGCTCGACGGCATCGATGCCGCAGACGTGGCCGATCTGCAAGCGCGCGCGACCCGCGCACGTGAAGCGATTCTTCGCGCGACGCTCCCCGCGGCGCTCGCGAGCGAAATACGGGCCTCGTATCGCGCACTGCTCGAAGAGTACGGACCGGACACGACGGTTGCGGTCCGAAGTTCCGCGACGGCTGAAGATCTCCCCAACGCCAGCTTCGCCGGTCAGCACGAGAGTTTTCTCAACGTACGCGGTGAGGCGATGCTCCTTGAAGCCTATCGCAACTGCCTGGCCAGCCTTTTTCTCGAGCGCGCGATTCACTATCGCATCGATCGCGGATTCGACCACTTCGCCGTCGCGCTCTCGGTCGGCGTGATGAAGAACGTGCGTTCCGATCTGGCCGCAAGCGGCGTCGCGTTTACGCTCGACACGGAGAGCGGATTTCGCGATGTCGTGTTCATCACCGGAAGTTACGGCCTGGGCGAAAACGTCGTGCAAGGGACGGTGGCGCCCGACGAATTTTTCGTGCATACGCCGACGTACGAACTGGGATACCGCGCTATTCTCCGGCGGCGCCTCGGCAGCAAAGAGCGGCGCCTGGTCTTCTCCGACGGCGACGAGTTGCGCGCGCGAACGATCAACCGCGTAACAAGCAGCGATGAGCGGGCGACATTCTGCGTCAGTGACGACGAGGTCTTGACGTTGGCCGGCTACGCGCTTGCCGTCGAGCGTCACTACAGTCGAGATCACAAGCATCGCCGGACGCCGATGGACATTGAATGGGCCAAAGACGGCATCGACGGCCGGTTGTACCTGGTACAGGCACGTCCGGAGACCGTCGTTTCTCAAGAAAACCGTCACCGCTTCGACGTCTACCGGATGACCGCGCGGAGCGAGCCGATCGTCAGCGGGCGCGCGGTTGGAACAAAGATCGCGACCGGGCCGGTACGCATCGTTCGAAGCGTCGCCGATCTCTCCAAGGTTGCGCCCAAGGACGTCCTCGTTTCGCAGACCACCACCCCCGACTGGGAACCCGTGATGCGAACGTGCGCGGCGATCGTTACGGATCGCGGCGGAAGAACGTGTCACGCCGCAATCGTCGCGCGCGAACTGGGCATCCCCGCGGTCGTCGGTACCGAGAATGCGACCCTACGCCTGCGCGACGGTGAGATTGTGACCGTCTCATGCGCGCAGGGCGAAACGGCGCACGTGTATGAAGGCGCTCTGCCTTTTGACGTCGAGCATGTCGACGCGCGCACGCTCCCAAAGCCGCCCGTGGGAATCATGACGATTCTCGCGGATCCGGAGCGCGCGTTCGCGCGCAGCCATCTGCCCGTTGCCGGCGTCGGCCTCGTACGCATCGAGTTCATCGTCTCCGCAATCGGCGTGCATCCGATGGCGCTTGCGCATCCGGAGCGCCTCGATGATGATACGCGGGCACACATCGCGCACTTGGCGGCTCCGTACACCGATACTGCCGCGTTCTTCGTAGAACGCTTGAGCGAAGGCGTCGGAACGATTGCGGCGGCATTCTATCCGCGGCCGGTTATCGTGCGCATGTCCGATTTCAAAACCAACGAGTACGCGATGCTTGCCGGCGGGCAGTTCTTCGAACCGCGCGAGGAAAATCCAATGCTCGGGTTTCGCGGCGCGGCGCGGTACACGCATCCGGCGTATGCGGATGGCTTCGCGTTGGAGTGCCGAGCCATGAGACGGGTGCGCGAGACGATGGGACTGACCAACGTGCGGTTGATGATTCCGTTCTGCCGGCGGGTCGACGAAGCCGATCGGGTCATCGCACGGATGGCGGAGCTCGGATTGCATCGGCACGACGGACTTGAAATCTACGTCATGTGCGAGATTCCCAACAATGCTCTGCAGGCCGATGAATTCGCGGCGCGCTTCGACGGGTTTTCGATCGGTTCGAACGATCTCACGCAACTCGTGCTCGGCGTGGACCGCGATTGCGCTACCGTCGCCTTCGACTTCGACGAACGCGATCCGGGCGTGTTGCGCATGCTGGCGATGGCGATCGCCGGTGCCAAACGAAACGGCAAGCCGATTGGCATCTGCGGTCAAGGGCCGTCGGATTATCCGGAATTCGCGCGCTGGCTCATCGAGGCCGGTATCGATTCCATCAGTCTCGACCCCGAAAGCGTGATTCCCACGCTTCTGGCGCTCGGAACTGCACCGGAAGTTCCCGTTCGTTTCCCAACTCCGTCCTACGCTTGAAGCGTCTGATAAGGAGAGGACGATGCGGGCGTTTGTCATGCACGAAATCGGGCGGGTCGGCTTCCTGGAGAAGCCCATCCCGAAGCCAGGACCCTACGACGCGATCGTGAGAACGACGATGGCGCTGATCTGCACGTCCGATGCGCATACCGTCGGCGGCGCGATCGGCGAACGCAAGGACCTCACGCTCGGACACGAAGCGGTCGGCGTTGTTGCGGAAGTCGGTTCGGAGGTCAAAGACTTCAAGCCGGGCGACCGCGTCGTCGCAGGCGCGATCACGCCGGACTGGATGGACGAAGCTTCGCAACGCGGCCACTCATCACAATCGCATGGCCCGCTCGGCGGCTGGATGTTCGCCAACGTGAAGGACGGCGTTTTCGCCGAGTTCTTTCACGTCAATCAGGCCGACGCGAATCTCGCACACATTCCCGCGGAGATCCCCGACGAACAGGCGGTGTATTGCTGCGATATGATGTCAACCGGCTTTGCGGCTGCCGAGATCGCGAAGATCCCGCTCGGCGGCACCGTCGCAATCTTCGCCGAAGGGCCGGTCGGGCTGATGGCAACCCTCGGTGCAAAATTACTCGGCGCGGGATACATCATCGGCGTGGAGAGCCGTCCGGAGCGCCAACGATTAGCGCGGCATTTCGGCGCCGATCACATCCTGGACCCCAAGGCGGGCGACGTCGTCGCGGCCGTTCTCGCTGCGACCAATGGGCAAGGCGTCGATTCCGCGATCGAGGCATTAGGTTCCGAAGTGACGCTTAACGCGGCGATCGAAGTGACCAAAGCCGGCGGGACGATTGCAAACGTCGGGTATCACGGACACGGCGACACGATCTCGATCTCGCGCACCGGCTGGGGCGTCGGCATGTCGGAAAAGACGATCGTCAATGCGCTCTGCCCGGGCGGCCGCGTGCGCATGGAACGGCTGCTCCGATTACTTGCCAACGGCCGCGTCGATCCGACGCCGCTCACCACTCATGTCTTTCCATTCGGGAAGATCGATGCCGCATTCGAAATGATGCGCACGAAATCGGACAACGTCATCAAACCGCTGGTCGCATTCCAACCCGTAACGGTCACGGGTAAGATCGAACGAGGCGAAGGGGCAGCCCGGCCGGCGACCGCCGCGAATCGCGCTTAAGCGATCGGGGCGGTCTGCGCGATTCCCGCTTCGACGGGCGGCTTCCACGCGTACGTTGCGAAGCCGTCGACCTCGCGCCCGGTCGGGTCAAATCCGGCGCGTTCGCTTAGTTTTTCGTAGAAGGCATCGGCGATTTGCAGCGTGTCTTCATCGGCATATTTTTGCATATGCCCGGCGATGTCGATCGAGTGGTCGGCAACCTTTTCGAGTTGACTGTCCTCGAAAATCGTCACCTCGCCCTCGTTGAGTCCGCACCTGATCGCAATCGGCGTCCGCAACTGATTCTCGGAGCGATTGAACTGTGCGAGCGACGAGAGGATCTGTTGCGCTGCCGATACCGCGAGCTCGCGATCGAGAAAGCACGCCATCACGCCGTCCGGCGTCCAGGTCTGCTTCCACACGCCGCAGGCGTCAAACGTGTGCCGCACGAGTTCTTCATACGCTTGGAACGTTGCGTCGATTGCCGTCGTGCGTTCGCCGACCTTCATCTTCGTCGATCCGACGACGTCGATCGAAAGGAACGAGCAGGTCTTTTTGCTCGCCGATTTCAGCGCGTCTTCGATTTGGCGGTAGCGTTTGAGCAGCATCGCGCGCTGCTGTTCGGTCTCCGCGCTGAGTTGGCGCTGTCCCGGCGCAGCGTTCTGCGCGTCGTAACGGGGACGCGCCGTCTTTTTAAACGTACGGCGAACGGAGGAGTCCACGCGCAGCAGCATCGAGTCGAGAACCGAGCGCACGACGAGTGCCGCCACCGCCAGTATCAGCGGCGCATAATTTTTGGAGTGACCCGCCGGCCAGTGCCAACCGAACCACTGCGACAGCCAGCGAATGGCCGGCGCGAGCAGCGTTTCCGTTCGAAGCATGAGCGGAGCGTGCGCGAGTTTCGGGAGCGCAAAGAGCTCGAGCACGAAGAGCGCGAGAAAACCGATCGCCAGTGCATAACCGGCGACCGCGACAACCCACCGTACGAGGGTGGCTACACCTAAAAGCAGGACACGAGGAGACATGGACAACCTCCGTCCTCCACCTCCGCTAGCAACCGGGCACGCTCCTGCTTTCTTTGCGATAAAAGCAGGCAGCCGCCATGCGTAGTACCGGGTCTGCGCGGGAAGTCGTAAACATGCGCATCGTTGCCGTATCCCTTGCCGCAGCACTAC
>DASSZO010000113.1:0-15269 GCA_035702815.1 Candidatus Aquilonibacter sp.
CCAGAAGAAGGTCGCGTTGCGTTGGAATGACGGCGCGCAAGCCGAGCTTCTGGCGGACCCCGATGAGATCCGGCGCGCGACGATCAATCTGATCGCCAACGCGCTCGATGCCACCCCGGAGGGCGGCCATGTGACGCTGGACGTGACGCAGAACGACGACGTCTGCATCGCGGTCTGCGATGATGGTTTCGGCGTGCCGCCCGAGCGCCGTTCGATGTTGTTCGAACGCTTTGCAGGCACGCGTGCGGGCGGCGGAACGGGCCTTGGGCTCTACATCGTGCGCCGCATCGCGGAAAAATACGGCGGACGCGCCGAGTACGCGCCGCTCGAGCCGCGCGGAAGCCGATTTGCGATCGTGGTGCCGAAGGAACGTGCGGATGACTAGTTCGCCGCTACGCGTCGCGATCGTCGAAGATCATGCGCTCACCCGTGAAGGGATGAAGACGCTGCTCGCCGGCGCCTTTACGATCGCCGGCGAGGCGTCCGACGGGATCGCGGGTTTGGAGATGATCGCGCGGGAAAAACCGGACGTTGCCGTCATCGATCTCGGCCTTCCAGGAATCGACGGCATCGAGTTGACCCGCCGCGTGCGCGCGTTGCTGCCGAACATACGCGTCGTCATCGTAACGATGGTCGACGTGGAAGATGAAGTCGTCGCCGCGCTCGCGGCCGGTGCGGACGCCTACTGCCTCAAGGTGTCGCCCGCGCAGACGCTGGTCGATGCCGTTCGCATTGCAAGCGAAGGCGGGGCGTATTTCGATCCGCGAATCGCGCACGTCGTCCTCGGGCGTTTCTCGGGCACCTATGCGGCGAAGTCGGATTCGCCGCTGACGCCGCGCGAAGTCGACGTGCTTCGATTGATCGCCGAGGGAAAAGCGAACACCGAGATTGCGGCGCAGCTGTCGATCGGCCTCGGCACGGTCAAGGGACACATCCGCGATATCCTTGATAAGCTATCCGCGGCGGATCGTACGCAAGCTGCCGTCGTGGCGTTGCGAAAGGGTTTTATCTAGCGGCGCTTGCCGTCGGTAAAGAGCTGCTGCAGCTTTTCTCCCGCGCCGTTCTTGACGACGGCGACGATTCGGTCGCCGACTTTGAGCTGCGTTTCGCCGGTGGGGATCACCATCTCGTCTTGATCTTCGCGCTCGATGGCAACGAGCACGCTGTTGCGGGGAATCGAAATCTCGGCGATCGTGCGGCCTGCGGCGGGCGAACCTTCGGGAACCCCGACGCGGACGAGGCTCAGATTCCCGCGTCCGAAAAGGTGCATCGTTTCCAGCGCGGCCGAATAGCTGGCGGCGTTGACGTGTTCGTTGAGCACGTCGAGAATGATCTCGGTCGAGGAGATCACGGTAACCGGATCTTCCTGATCGAGCGAATCGAAGATCTGTTTGTTGCGCGGGTTGTTGACGCGCGCGATGCAGCGCGCTTGCGATTTTTTCTTCGTCAGCAGCACGATGACCAGATTATCTTCGTCGTCGCCCGTATCCGCGACGACCACGTCGGCGCGGGCCACGCCGGCGGCTTCCAATACCGTGGGATCGCATCCGTCGCCGACCATCGTGACCTGACGATCGATGAGCGTGTCGAGCGCCTTGGCCTTCTTTTCGTTTTTCTCGACGACGACGACTTCGTGATTTTGGTTGAGGAGCGCGCGGGTCAGATACGAGCCGACTTTGCCGCCGCCGACGATGATGATGAACATGAGTCGTTATGCAGTCTTTGCTTGGGGCGTAGCGCCGTGGAACATCTTGGCAAATTCACTGATAGCATCCGGCGCGACGATCGCATTGATTTCGTCGCCTTCCTGAAGCACGCTGTCGTTACAGGCGACGATGACGCTCGTTCCCCGGCGGATCGCGCCGATTCGAATCTTGCCCTCTTGCTCGATCTCGCCGACGCGTTTTCCGGCATGAGCCGCATCCACGACGGCCGAGAGCGACGTAACCTTGCCGAAATCGAACGAGTGCATCGGATCCCACGGCGCTTCCATGAGCGTGTCGCGGATCAGTTTTGCGCCAACCGTCGTCGGCACGACGGTTTGAATGCCGAGCTCGCGGTACATCTGTCCGCGCGGCGGATCGTAGATGCGGCAGACGACGCGCGGAATTTTGAACATTCGCTGCGCGATGAGCGCCGCCATGATGTTACGGTTGTCACCGTCGGTCACGGCGGCAAAACCGTCGGCGCTCTTTGCGCCTGCGCGCTTGAGCACGTCGTAGTCAATGCCGGTGCCGACCACGACGTGACCTTTGAATTTTGCGCCAAGTCGCTTGAAGGCGGCGGGATTCTCGTCCACGACGATCACTTCGTGACCGTCGGCATCGAGCAATTTCGCGAGCGCGGATCCGACTCGGCCGCACCCGACGATGAGATATCTCATGAGCGAGAAGAAGCGTTCTTGTGGGCGGCGGAAATTTCCCTGTCGATTTCCGGCGGCGAGTGCAGGAGGTGCCCCCGAAGATAAGAATTAACGGGAGTTTTGTCGGGGCGTGGCTCAGCTTGGTAGAGCGCTTCGTTCGGGACGAAGAGGTCGCTGGTTCGAATCCAGTCGCCCCGATAGTTGAACAGGGTTCGCTTGTCGAACCCCTGGGGCTTGCGATGGAGCACCATCGCGAGCCCCTCTGATTGTTAGGAGTCTCCTTCGGCTCTATAAGGAATCGTGTTCGCGAGATTTAGTCCGGCGTCGAGGCGCGTGTTGCGCGCCGCCGAGCAAGAGTGCCGAAATCACAATCAGTACTACGTCGGTGCCGAGCACCTGATGCTGGCATTGCTTGAAGAGCGCGATCCGGCCACCGTCGATCAGCTCCGCGCCGAAGGAATTGATATTCGCGAACTCCACGCTGACGTGCGCCGTGCCCTGGGGGCCGGCGAGGATCGGCTGTGGGAGGGCATCCTGGTGACACCCAGAGTCCGCAAAATCGTCGCGCTCGCGGAAGAACACGCCGGCGAGCGCGCAGTCGAACCCCTCGATCTGCTCTTGGCACTTCGGACCGAAGGCGGAAGCCTTGCGGCCGAACTGGTTCGCCGCGCCGGCCGCAACTCGCCGGCGCAAACGGAGTAACAACCCGCGTGGGACACCTTCAAGACGCGATCGTTGCCCTGGTCGACCACTATGGGTACGGGGGGCTTTTGATCGTCATGGCGCTTGGGAATATCGGCGCCCCCATCGGAAGCGAGGTCGTCCTGCCTCTCTCCGGTGCCTTGACGGCAACCGGCCACTTGGCCAGCCTCTGGCTCACGATCCTGGTCACCGTCATCGGCGAGCTCCTCGGCGGCACCGTTGGCTACGCCGTCGGCCGCTACGGCGGCCGTCCGCTCATCGACCGCTACGGCAAATTCGTGCACCTCACCCACGAGAACCTCAATCGCGTGCACGCGTTTTTCGAACGGTACGGAAGCTTTGCGATCTTTATCTGCCGTTTCGTCCCCGTGATCCGCGGCATCGTCTCGATTCCCGCAGGTCTGGCCGAGATGGACCTTGCGCAGTTCTACATGTGGTACGCGCTCGGGTCGCTCGCGTTTTGCGGCGCGCTCGTCTATCTCGGATATGTGGCCGGCGATCACATCGACGCAATTACCCCGATGCTGCACAAGGGCGGGCTGTTGATCGCGGCGGGCGCCGTCGTCGTCATGATCGCGCTCTGGCTGATCCTGCGCCGCCGGCAAGCGCGCGCTACAGATCCCTCGTAAGGATTTCCTCGGTCGCGTCGATGATCGCACGGATCGTCGTGCGCATGTGCGCTCCGCTCTCGTGCAGCGCTTTTTCGGCTTCTTGGGCGACCGCGTTCATGTGGTCGAGCGTTTTCTGACGCATCGCCGCGTCATTGGTGATCTCGCCTTTGACGTGCGTGGTCATCGCTTCGCGCGCGGCCTTGAGGTGCCGTAGCGCGGCGCGGATCGACGACTTTGCTTCTTCCTCGCGCTTCTCGCGCGCGCTTTCGATCGAATCGTGAAACGCTTTCACGTGCTCTTTGACGGCGCCGGTGTCGGCCATGGCCGCTCCTCCTCGATTCAGATGGTTACAACCAGACTAAGCGGCACGTATTACCGCGATTCGACGAAACGGCGTCGATGAAGAAGAAGGCCGGCGGGGCGAGCGGACCGTTGGCGGGTTACGTCGTGCCGTCGTAGCGGTTGACGTCCAGCCACCGTAGCGCGGCCTCGCGCCTGCGGCGCAGACTCTCGACGCTTGCGCGTCCGATCGGACCGCCGAAGCGCGCGTTGAGCGTGGCATGTATTTTCTTGTGCTCGACCCGAAACCGCAGCGCGACCTGTGTGACCAACGCGGCGAGCGATTTGCGCAGCAGTTCTTTTTCCTCGGCCGGGCTGAGCACGTAATCATCTTCGGGTTCGGCCGTTGGTTCGAGAAATGGCTGCGGTTCGGGCTCCGGCTCGGCGCGGTACGCGTCGGGATTGAAGAGCGGGCCGTAATCGAGGACGCGTTCGCCGTCGACGTTCGCCGCGATCGCTTCAAAAAGATTATCGACGACGCCGCGCTCGGTGCGCACCCGCTGCGCGAGCTCCAATTCGTCGAGTTCGCGCTTGGCGTTGAGCGCGCCGCGGACGTCCGCGGTGACGCGCGCCGCGAGTTCGCGCAGGCGCGTGTCGTCGGGAAGATAGACGAACGCGTGCTGACGGCCGCTGCCCGCCGCGCGAACGAAACGGCCGCAAAATTGGCGGAAATACATTTCGGTGACGACGTTGCTGCCGTACACACCGACGCGCAGGCGCGGAATATCGACGCCTTCGGAGACCATGTGCACCGCGACGATCCAGGGATCGCCGCTGCGCGCAAACGAGGCGATCTTGCGCGACGCGTGATCTTCGTCGGAGAGCACGATCGTCGGTTCGACGCCGGTGCGCCCGCGCAACAACCCGGCGAGAAACCGCGCGTGCTCTTGGTTCATGGCGATCATCAAGCCGCCCGCATCCGGGGCTTCCGTTCGGCGAATCTCGAGCAGCCGCTGATGCGCCTTCTCGACGACGTCGCCGATCCACGCCTCGTGCACGAGTACCGTGCGCAGCCGTTCGCTCATCCGGCTCTTGGAACGCAAGGCCTGATCGAACGAGGCCTTGTGCAACTCGCCGTCCTTGCCGACCCATTCCGCATAGCCGCCTTGCAGCGGGAACATCAGCGGGCGGCAGACACCGTCGCGAAGCGCATCCGCGTAATCGTACGAAAAGTCCGGAATACATTCGCCGGCGCGATAGTTGACGAAGGGAATCGCGCTGCCGTCGGAACGGAACGGGGTGCCGGAAAGGCTGATCCGGTGGGCGGCGCCGCCGAACGCTTCCCGCAGCGCTGAACCCCACGTTGCCGCGTCGCCCGCATGGTGAATCTCATCGAGCACGACGAGGGTCGGTACGGTGGTGAGCTTCCGATACAGGGACGGAGCGGCAGCGAGTTGCTGGTACGTGATGACCGCGCCGTGGACGTCGGACGCCAGGCCGCCGGTTGCGTTCTCGAATCGATGATCGACGCGAATCCCGGCCTGCGCGAGCGCGATCGCGGTTTGCGCTTTGAGGTGTTCGCGCGGGACGACGATGAAGAGGCGCCGGACGAAGCGGTCGGCGAGCGCCGCATGCGCGAGGCGCGCGGCGAAGCGCGTCTTGCCTGCGCCGGGGGTGGCAACGATCAGCGCGTCTTTAGGACGCGCGCACGACCACACCTCGAATGCTTCGCGCTGCCAACGCCGCAGCGGGAGCTTCCATGCTTTGAGCCGATCGTCCATGATGAACGGCGCCACTTGTTCGAAGCATATCGGCCTCGGGCCTCGAAGGAATTTATCGCGACCCTATCATGCAGCTAACGACCACGCTCGAGCAGCGTCTCACGCAGATTCCCGATGCACCCGGCGTCTATCAAATGATCGCCGCCAACGGTGACATTCTTTACATTGGGAAGGCCGTTTCGCTGCGAAGCCGCGTGCGGTCGTATTTTCAAGACTCCGCGAACCACCACATTCGCACGCAAGCGATGGTCGCGCGTGTGGCCGACGTTCGCACGATCGTCGTAACCAACGAAGTCGAAGCGCTGATCTTGGAAGCCAACCTGATCAAGCGCCACCAACCGCCGTTCAACGTTCGCCTCCGCGACGACAAGCGTTACCCGTACTTAAAAGTCACCAGCGAGGCATTTCCGCGAGTGGTCTTCACGCGGGTAGTCAAAGACGACGGAGCGCGCTATTTCGGTCCATATACCAACGCGCACGGCCTGCGCGAGCTCATCGATCTCGTACGGCTGGTCTTTCCGCTACGCACCTGTCGCGAGCCGATCGACGGACGCCGCAAGCGCCCATGCCTGCAGTATCACATCAAGCGGTGCCTCGCGCCGTGCGTCGGCTATCAGACGGAAAGCGAGTACGACGCGATGATCGATGAGGTCGTGCTCTTCCTCGAAGGTAAGCAAGAGTCGCTGCTCGCTCGCCTGCAGGCCGAAATGCAAGAGTCGGCCGAGCAGTTCAACTTCGAAGCGGCTGCGCGTCTGCGTGACCGCATCGTGCAAGTGCGCCGGGTGACCGAATCCCAGAAAGTCGTGTGGCGTTCGCGCCTCGATATGGATCTCATCGCCGCGGCGCGCGCGCAAGGACAAGCGTGCATGCAAGTCTTCATGGTGCGCGGCGGAAAGCTCATCGGGCAAGAGCACTTCATCCTCGACGGCGTGCACGATCAGAGCGATGCGGAGCTGATGGACGAGTTCCTCAAGCAGTTCTATACCGCGCGCACGGCGAGCGCGCCGCAAGACGACGGAGTCTCGGCGCTTCCCGCGCGCGTCGCTCGCGATAATCAATCGCCCGTCCCCGAAAAAGCGCGCGCGCGCCGCCGTTCGAGCGTCGCAGCTGCGATTCCCAAAGAAGTGCTTGTGGCGACCTTGCCCGCACAAGAACTGCAGCTGCTCGAGGCGTGGCTTTCGGGCTTGCGGCAGACGCAAGACGAAAACAAGGGGAAGCGCGTGCGCATTCTCCAGCCGCAGCGCGGCGAGCGCGCCGAGTTCATGCGTCTCGTGCAGAAGAACGCCGAGCAGAATCTCAAAGCCTTTCTCGCGCACCAGGAAGTTCAGGAATCGGCGCAAGCGCGTTCCCTCACCGAGTTGGCGGACGCGCTCGAACTCTCCGAACTGCCGCACCGGATCGAGTGTTACGACATCTCGAATATTCAAGGCACCAATCCCGTCGCGTCGATGGTCGTCTTCGTCGAAGGGCGCTCGAAGAAGAGCGAGTACCGCAAGTTCAAGATTCAATACGACCGCGGGCCCAATGATTTCGCCATGATGCAAGAGACGCTGCGCCGCCGTCTGCGCTATCTGCGCCACGAAACCGACGACGATGTGACGCCGACCGAACGGCAGTTGGCAAAGAAAGAGAAATTCAATAAGAAGCCCGATCTGCTGCTCATCGACGGCGGCAAAGGGCAGTTGAGCGCGGTCGTCGAGGTCTTAGAAGAGATGGATATGACCGGTATTCCGGTCGCGGGTTTGGCCAAGGAGCACGAGTGGCTCTACGTGCCGGGAAGCTCGGAGCCGATCGTGCTGCCGCCCAACAGCGCGGGTATTCACCTGATCATGCGGATTCGGGACGAAGCGCATCGGTTTGCAATCACCTACCATCGCCAGCGGCGCGCGAAAGCGATGACCCGGTCAGCTCTGGATGCACTCGCCGGAGTAGGGCCGGTCCGGCGCAAGCGTTTGCTGGAGACATTCGGTTCCGTCGCGGCGATCAAACGGGCATCGATCGACGAAATTGCGGCGGTAAAGGGAATGACGCCCTCGCTTGCCGCACAGATCAAGGGCGAACTCGAAAGCCCTCGCAAGTAAGGAGGCTCGACTCGATGCATTGGTTGCTACGCTTTGTCATCACGGCCGTCGCGCTCTGGGCGATCGCCGTCTACGTCCCGGGTTTCCAAATGAACGGCTGGGGTGATGCCGTCATCGGCGCGATTATCTTCGGCGTCGTCAACACGCTCATCGGCCCCGTATTGCGTCTGATTTCGCTGCCGTTCACGATCCTCACGCTCGGCTTGTTTTCGATCGTGGTGAACTGGGCGCTCTTTGCGCTGACCGTGTGGCTGTCGCCCGGCTTCCACGCTACCGGCGTGCCGTGGCCGGCGTGGGAGGCGACGCTCATCGGCGCAATCATTATGATGATCGTCAACACGTTCGTTTCGGCTCCGCTTTCCAGACCTGCGCGGGAGCGTTAATCTGCTCGTTCTCGTTACGAACGACGACGGCGTCGATAGTCCGGGAATCGTTGCGCTTTCGGAAGCGCTCATGACGATCGGCGACGTCGTCGTCGTCGCTCCGGACGGTGACCGAAGCGGCATCGCGCATGCGCTCTCGATCCACCATCCGGTTCGCATTCGCGAACGCAAAGAGCGGCGCGTCAAGACCTACGCGTGCTCGGGAACGCCGGCGGATTGTGTCGTCGTCGGCGCATACGAACTCTGCGGCGCATTGCCGGACCTCGTCGTCAGCGGCATCAATCGCGGTGCAAATGCCGGTGACGATATCACCTATTCGGGCACCATCGCGGCCGCGAACGAAGCGCTGCTCGTCGGAATTCCCGCAATCGCCGTGTCCCTTGCGGTGCCGTGGCCCGTTTCGGATGAAGAGCCTCAGTGGGACACGGCCGCGCAATGCACGCTCGACCTGATCGAGCAGTCGGCGGCGTTCGGTTTGCCTGATACCACATTACTCAACCTCAACGTGCCGAATCGGCACCGGTCGGCCTTGCGCGGTCTTCGTTGGACCAAGCAAGCGCGAAAGCGGTATACGGACCGAACGGATCGCCGCATCGACCCGCGGGGCGAGACGTACGTGTGGATTTGGGGCAGCTACGACGGGTCCGTCATCGACGACGACAGCGATCTGGCGGCCTTGCGCGACGGCTATGCGAGCGTGACGCCGATCACGATCGACCGCACCGACGAAGTAATGCTTGAGAGGTTACGCGAACGCTCCGATAATCGGGTGTAGGATTCCAGAAAGGACGACACCAGATTGGCCCAGTCAGACTTGCAAGAAGCGGCGCGTCTTTACGACGGCCGCGTTCGCGCATTTCAACGCGGACTGACCCGCACCGCGCTCGCGGCGATCTCCGCGACCGTGCTGATCGCGGCCGTGCTCGGCACGTGGACGCTGCAAGAGCTTGGGTTTGTCACGCTTGTGACGCTCGTCTTCGGCGGCATCACGCTGCCGCTCGCGCATGCCGTCGATCGCGCATATCTCAACAAGGTGCGCGACCGGATGGCCCCCGACTCCGGCCTCTCGACGGATGCGGCGATCCGCCACATTCGCTGGTTCACGATTCAGATCGTCTTGAATTTCGTCGTTGCCTACGTCATCGGCGCCGCGGTTTCCGTGGTCGTGGGCAATCGCTTTGCCGGCCTCCCGATCACCACCAATCTGGCAGCAACGATGATTGCCGGGTTCATCGGCGGCGCCATGGTCGACGGGGCACTCAACTATTTCAACGGCGAGGCGTTAGCCGCCGAATTAATCGCCGTGTTGTGTGCGGTGCGCGCGGAATTTCCGCCCGTTTCGCCGCGGGCGCGCGGTGGCATCGGCCGGCGCTTTCTGGTCGTGCTTTCGGTTGTCATCGTCGTTACGATCGTCGCGATCGGCGGCGGCTCGCTGCACATCTTCCTGCAACTCAACGCGCGCGCCATCGCGCCGGACGAAGCGATGCGGCTCGGAGGCATCTACGCCGCAGCGTCGCTCGTCGTGGCGCTGCTCATCGCAATTCTCGCGGCGCGCATCCTTTCGCGAAGCGTCGCGCGACCGATTCTGCACACCGTGGCCTTGATGGACCGTCTGCGTGCCGGCGACGTGCTGCGCGACGAGGAACTCTACGGCGAGCCGCGCTTTTCACATGAAGCCGGATTGCTGGTCGCTGCGTTCGCCGACGCAAACCGCGGGCTCGGCCGTCTGGCGCACAGCGGCGAGCAACTCGCGGGCGGCAATCTCGCCGTCAAAATCGATCCGAATTCGGATCGCGACGTCGTCGCGATCGCCTTCGCGCGCGTTGTGAGCGTCATCCGTAGCGTCGTCGGCAACGTCAAGACGACCGCCGAGCTGCTGGAATCGTCCGCCGAGCAATTGAGCGGAAGCGCCGATCAGTTCGCGGGCGACGCCCGTGCAAATTACGACGATTTATCGCGCGTCGCTTCCACGACGAGAACGTTGGAAGACGCGGTCGAAACGGTCGCAGGCGGCGCGCGCGAGCTGTCGTCGATGGCCGCAAATACGCGTCAAACAGCGGAGCGGCTCGGCGCGGCTGCCCAGACGAACGCCGCCGGGCTCGATCAACTCGCGCAGACCGCGAAGGCGACGATCGAAGCGGCAAGCGAAGTTTATGCGATTTCCGGGACGGCCGGCGACAGCGCGGATGCCGCCTCGGCGGCAATCATTCAAGCCGACCGCACGTCGGAAGAAGCCGCGCAAGTCATGAGCGAATTGGTGCGCGCAATCGATACGCTTCGCTTGAGCTCGCTGCAGATCGGATCGATCACCGAGAAGATCGACGAGATTGCCGATCAGACCAACCTGCTCGCACTCAACGCCGCGATCGAGGCCGCGCGCGCCGGAGAACACGGACGCGGTTTTGCCGTCGTTGCCGACGAGATTCGAAAACTCGCCGACAGTTCCGCAAACGCGACCAAGGAAATCGCATCGCTCATTCGCTCGGTCCAAGAAGAGACGGATCGCGCCGTCTCCGTCACCCGGCGCGGCAGCGATGCAGTCGAGCAGGGCCGGGAGAAAACGGCCCTCGTTTCCGATGCGCTCGCGCAAATCGTCGACAGCGTCACCCACGTGCGCACGCGCATCGAAGCGGTCGTGCAGGCGCAAAAAGAACAGAAGCAGGCAACCGACGATTTGATCGCATCGACGCTCCTCGTCGAGCGCCTCACCGGCGACAATGCCGAGATGGCGGTGACCCTTGCCGGTGTCGCCGAGAATCTGGAACAATCCGCCCAGCTCGGGGCGCAGGCGGTGCGAACCACGAGCGACGGCATCAAGGCGGTCGCCGAGCGCGGAGAACGCATCGCGCGAGGCGGTGACCGGCTCCTGGAACTGACGACCTCGCTGCGTCAGGAGGCCGACCGCATCCGCGCCGCCGTCGCCGACTTCCACGACGACGGCTCAACCACCCTAACCACCACCGACCGCACCGCCCTGTCCCCCTGAGCGATCCCCTGTCATCCTGAGCCATCCCCTGTCATCCTGAGCTTGTCGAAGGACGCATCCGAGCCGCTTGTACGGCGTGTTATAGTAGGTGTTCCGGTCAACGGACCGTTTCGCGGGGCTGAACTAGGCTCGACGGGGAGATCCGTGGTCGGTGTTAGCAAGCGGAGTTGCGAGCTCTCCTAAAACGATCGCACGGCAATACCTGCCAACAACGAATACGCACTGGCTGCTTAATCTAAGCTAGCCACCGGATGCAGAGGGTCGGCCCGAACCGCTCTGCTCTCCGGTCAATAACTCGGGCTGGTACGGACGCGTGATTCGACGGACGTGCGAGATAAAGGATCTGCTGTGACGGTTAAGTCCCGCTTTGAGACGTGCCGGCGCCTAAGAAAAAGTCGAAGCTGAGCTTGGAGAATGCACCGGTCAGGCTTTTCGGACTCGGGGGGCAGTACCCCGACAGCTCCACCAAACTTCTCGAAAAAGTTGAATGAACGCACGTTCGTTCAACTTTTTTCTTGTGTTTGGACAAAAACGTAGCATCAGTTACTGCCGCTCACGCCACTGCAAGGTCCGCATCGTCGGGCTCAAGGCAAAGTAGCCGATTCTTATGCCTTCCCCAAAAACGACGCCTGTTTCCGCGTCGCGCGCGACACGAGTCGGCCACTCATAGCCGTAGTCCCAGTCGCCCGAATTGAACCAGTCCTGGGGGTAGACGCTGAGGCGGCCTCGTGCCGGCTGTAAATGCCAGAGCGTTGTCGATCTGCCGGCGTTGAAGAAGAGCAGCTCATCGAGCTGTCGCATCTGCTGGGGAAAAGCGTACTCTGCGCTGCCCTCATAAAGCGGCTTAAAATCGAGACTAGCCGTGGGCGTGGTCCGCGCCCGTATCGGTCCGCGAGATGGCAGCGGTCGTTGGTCGGATGATTCCACGAGTCGATCAAAATCGTAGATCTCCATGTGGACACCCGTGGGTTGCGTCGGCGTTCTCGTCGCATGCCAAACGAGCAAGTGAATATCAAGCGCCAGTGTGAAGCAGTAAAAATCGAGGGAAAGAGCTGGCACTCCATCTCGGCGCAACGAGGAGAATGGCGCGCGATCGTCCTTGGTCCATTCGAGGTTCGCACGCATGCTTTGCGGCAGCGTAGCGGTCCACCACGGCGTTGGCCCAGCTGCATCTTCGAGCGCTCCTTTCGCTCGTGCTATCATTTCTCGATTCAAGGAATCACATGCCGCAGAAGCGCGCCCGGACATGGGCTGAAGGTTTGAAAAATTCGATCGCGCTAAAAGTCCACGCCGGGACGCATTAACTGGGTACACCCGATGGCCCTTTCGCGGGGTCTCCTATCACAAAAATGACCGCTCGACGGTTATCAGTGATAGGACGTTTTGCTTGGGCACGGAGGGCGCCTGATTGAACAAGCGAGGACGAGCGATTCCACTAGGGCTGCTGTTTATGCTGACCTTGGCCGCACAGGGAACTGCGGGAACGACCGGGGTGCTCAACGGCTACGTGCGCGATGACGCCGGCCGTCCGGAACCGGACGTGCGCGTCAGTCTACAATCGAGGAGCGGCATCGCACAGGCGGTCACGGACGAGCGCGGCTTCTTCGCGTTCATCGATCTGGCGCCGGACAGGTACACGCTGTACGCTCATCAACTTCACGGATATCGTGCCGCATATTCCGAATCAGTTCGAGTGGCGAGCGATCAAACGACGTTCGTCTCGTTCAGGATCGGGAACCTCCCTCGCTGTGGACCGCGATTTATACCTTCGACGATCGCGATGGATCAGCGCAGTGAACCGTTCATTTCGCTTGACGTCCGGGCAATGGAATCGCAGCCTCCGCTCGCGACGATTCCGATCGCACTACCGCCGATCACCTATGATTATCCGCCAGGGCGTTGTCTCTAGCGCAAATGAGAGACATTCGGCGCCGTCGCCAGACGCTCGGGCTTCCGATTGAGATCGCGCATGTCGTAGCGGTACGTAATCGAACCGACGACGACGTAGAAGTCGTTCCCGATCAGATAATTGTCCTCACCTTGCCCTAAGGGTTGGTCCATTTGCGGATGTGCCTGCGGTTCTGGAGCGAGGTCGATGTGCTCCGACTCACGAGCGTCGTTGAGCGAGATCGAGAAAACCGTTGCCGGGCGGTATTCATCGGGGCGACCGTTGCAACACCAATCGTCGAGGTATGCGCGGCCGCGCCACATCCCTAGGAAGGTCGTGTCCTGGTAGGAAGCGCCGATTGGTGCGAGGGTGCCACGTCGCACAAAGACGAGGTACGAGCGTAAGATTGCGCCGTCTACCCATCCACGTATCGCAAGCGCGCGCGGACCGGCCGGTGCGATCGCATCGATCCCCTGTGCTTCGAGTTTTACCGAACGTGCGAGGGCCCCGTTGTCAAGCAACTGCAACAGCTTGCCGCCGTCGCACGCGACGACGTAGCGCTGCCCAACGATCGCAGATGTTTCGATATGGCTGCAGATCGCGCGCAGTCGCCGCCGCACGCCTGATGTTAACGGCGCTGCACTCGGAGCCGGAAGCGGTGTTGGAGCGGTAACGGCGGGGACTGGAAGCGTGCGTATCGGCGCAGGACTCGGGGGAGGCGTCCACGTCCACGCGGGCGGTTGCGCCGGATGCCGTGCGCACGACATGGTGAACGCAAGAAGCAGGACGGCATAGAACGGGCGCATCGTAGGCGTTTTCCGCATTTGGCGGTATCTTCTCCCGCATGATCGTGTTGCTCGGGGTGCTCCTGGTCGTCATCGGCTTCGCACTGCGGATCAATCCGCTGCTCGTGGTGACGATCGCGGGGATTACGTCGGCCCTGCTCGCGGGCATGACGCCGCTGCAGATTCTCGACGCGTTCGGAAACGGCTTTGCCAACAGCCGCTCGGTGACCATCGCGTTTGTGGTCTTGCCCGTGATCGGACTGCTCGAGCGATACGGGTTACAGCAGCGTGCGAAAGCGCTGATCTCAAAAGCGGCATCGTTGACCGCTGCACGGATTCTGCTGCTGTATCTCTTTCTGCGGCAAGTTTTATCGGCGATCGGGCTCACGAGCGTGGGCGGTCCGGCGCAAATGGTGCGACCGTTGATCTACCCGATGGCCGAAGGGGCCGCACTCCAGCGCCACGGCGAGCTTTCCGAGGCGACCACTGACACGATCAAAGCACATGCCGCGGCGGCGGATACGATCGGCGTCTTCTTTGGCGAGGACTGTTTCGTCGCGGTCGGATCGGTGTTGCTGATCGCCAGTTACGTCGACGCGAGCTATCATCTCAAACTGGACCCGCTGGCGATTGCCGTCTGGGCGATTCCGACGGCGATCGCCGCGTTTCTCATTCACGGCTTTCGCCTGCTGCTGCTCGATCGGCGGTTAGAGGGATGATCTCCGCCGATTGGATCTACTGGTTGTGCGGTGCGCTGTTCTTTTTTATCGGGATGCACATCGCGCTCGATCGAGATCATCCACGGCGCTTGCCGACCGCGCTCTTTTGGAGCTTGTTCGGAGCCTCGCTGTGCTACGGGAGCTTCGTTCCGCGCGCGCCCGCGTGGATTTTAGGTCTCGCGGTCATCACGATGGCGCTGCTTGCCGGGTTCGGATTTACCGCGGCCGGGCGCGTGGAGACCACGAGCGAGCCCGAACGTGAAGAGCACGCGCTGCGTTTGCGCAACCGGCTCTTCATTCCCGCGCTCGTCATTCCAGCCGTTACCGCGCTCATATCCGTCGGCTTGGGAGGAGCATCGATCCACGGAAGGCCGCTGTTTGCGGCCGGCGCGGCGACGCTCGTCGCGCTTGGCGTTGCGACGGTGCTCGCATTTTTGACCGCATCGGCGATGCTGCGGCCACCGCCGGGAGCAGGTCTTCGCGAGGGACGGCGCTTGCTCGAAGCCATCGGCTGGGCCGCGCTGCTGCCGCAGATGCTTGCAACGTTGGGGCTGCTCTTCACCCAAGCCGGCGTCGGTACGCAAGTGGGGATCATCGTGCAGCACGTCGTTCCCGAGCAATCGCGTGTTGCGGCGGTCATCGTGTACGCGCTCGGCATGGCGCTCTTTACGGTGATCATGGGGAACGCGTTT
>DASSZO010000210.1:0-8418 GCA_035702815.1 Candidatus Aquilonibacter sp.
GGGACGGGGGCTGGGGCGCAGAATGAGCCCCGGTCGCCGTCGTGCCAAGGTAGCTCAGTCGGTAGAGCACGCGCCTGAAAAGTGCGGTGTCGTGAGTTCGATTCTCACCCTTGGCACCACTTCGAAAAGAGCTCGTCTATAAAGGCGAGCTCTTTTCTTTCTGCATTAGACGGGCAGCGATTTTAGTCGGAATGCAAACATGCTCCAGGAGATGCCGGCGAAGATCAGGTCGATGCCGACGGCAAATCCGATAAACCATAGCGCGGTGATCGGCCACTGCGCCCACAGCATGGCACCGAGCACGAAGCTGATGATGCCGCTGAAGATCGCCCATCCGTAGCCCGGAAGTTGTGACCACAGCGCGTACACGGTGCGGAAGATTCCGGAGAAGACCAGATATGCGGCGAGCAGCAGCGTGACGGTGAGCGTCCCGGCTACCGGATATTTGATGAGCGAAAACCCCACCAGCAGCGCCAAAATTCCGAAGAGCAGGTAGAGGATGACGTGGCCGGCGTTACGGGCCTGGAAGACCAGCACGAGTTGTGCGATGCCGGCGAGGATGAGGATAGTGCCGAGCGCCGCAATCGATGCGAGCGTTGCGAGGCCCTCGTAGATGACGCAAAAGACGCCGAGGGCGACCAGACCGATCCCCAACGCCAAGAACCAGCCCCACTCGTGATGGACCTTTTCGACTTCGGCCTTGATGTTGCCCAAAATTGTGCTCATGAACGTGCTCCTACGTTGATAATGCCGTTCCAGCGTAGGGCAGCGATCTCGGCGCCGAAGGAAGTTCTAAAGAAAGTCGATCCTCGTGGCCGATAACCGTTCCATGAGTCGCTTCCTTGTCCGCGCGGGTAGCCTGCTACTCGCCGCTCTCTTTTTGGTGTCTGCGCGGGCTTGGGCCGAGCCCATGCACGCCGGCTCGGATATCTCGTACGCGCCGCTCGAATTCTATTCGCCCTCGAAAGAGATGCGCGGATTCGATATCGATCTTGCCCGCGCGATCGCAGCGAAAATGCAGTCCCCCGTCCAGATCGCCAACCACAACTTCGACGACCTTATCCCATCCGTGAAGAGCGGGAAGTTCGCCTTCGCGATCTCCGCGCTCTCCGACACCCGCGCGCGTGAGAAGCAAGTCGATTTCATCGACTACCTGCTCGCCGGAAGCGGCATGCTGGTGCCCGCCGGAAATCCCAAGCACGTCTTCGATCTCGGCGCGCTGTGCGGCCTGAAGGTCGACGTGCAGAAGGGAACGTCGCAGGAAGCGGCGCTCGAAGAGCAATCGAAGCACTGCAAGGACGTCGGCCTCGGCGAAATCCAGATCGCTTCGTTTGCAACCGACGATGCGGCCTTCAAAAACTTTGCAGCGGGCAAATCGGACGTTCACGTGACCGACTACCCGGTCGTCGCGTATTTGGCCAAGACGAACGATCACAAGTATGAAGTGGCAGGCCGCCAGTTTGCGCTCGTTCCCTACGGCATCGCCGTCGCGAAAGCCAACGGCGCGCTGCGCGAGCGCATGGTCGCGGCGCTGCGCGAGGTCATTGCGGACGGAACCTACGACCGTCTGCTCAAGAAGTGGGGCCTCGAACAGGGCGCGCTTCGCAGCGTTCCCGTTAACGCAGGCACGCTCTTCTCGCACTAAACGAAAAACGCTCGAAAGCGCGCTGCATATGCGCGCCTTCGAGCGTTGTTGATGTCCGGCTTTCCTCGCGTTAGTCGAGTTGCTTGTGCAGGAACGCCATCGTGCGTTCCATCGAGAGCTTGTCGGCGTCTTCATCGTAATGCCCTAAGCCGCCGTGTCCCATTTCGTGCGGGTTGTTGAATCCGTGGCCTGCATCGTAGCGGTGAAATTCGTGCGCCACACCGGCTTCCTTGAAGCGGCCCTCGATGGTATTGACGCCTTCCGGCGTTGCAAAGTCATCGTGTTGCGCCCAGTGCCCTTGCACCGGAACCTTGATTTGTCCCAAGTCACCGGCTTCCGGCGGCGGAAAGCCGTAGAAGCTCACAACCGCGTCGAGTTCGGGAACATACATGCCCGCGAGCAGTGCGAGTGCGCCGCCCATGCAGAAGCCGAGCACGGCAACCTTCGACGAGCCCGTCGACTTGAGGTATTGCACGGCGCCGCGCGTGTCTTGGGTCGCCGCATCCCCGAAGTCGAGGCTTTGCATCAAGTGATTGGCCTCGTCGGGAACCGTCGCGTTGCGTCCGCGGTAGAGATCGGGAACCAGTACGCGAAAACCGGCTTGCGCGAATCGGTCCGCCATCTGCTTGATGTGGTCGGTCACGCCCCACCATTCTTCCAATAAGACGACCCCCGGTGCGCTCGACCCGTTTGCAGGCGCGCTGTAGTACCCGGGTGCGCGCTGTCCATCCGGACGCGCGAACTCGATCATCTCGCTCAAACCGTAGCCCCTTCCTCGGCATCTTGCCGGTCTAAATTCTCTTGCTTTTCTTTGAGCAGCCAGTCGTTGGCGGCACGTACGTGGTCGGCGGATGCGCGCAGCGCGAGCCACGCGCGAATCGATTCATCCGTGTCGTGGGTGCGAATCGCTTCGTCGAACTCGGCAGGAGTGATTCCCCAGCGCTCCATCACGCCTTTGTCCATCGGACAGGGGTAGATGTAGTCGTGAATCGTTCCCGCGGCGTTCGCGCGGGCTTTGTCAAAGACGCGCGCGAGCCACAGCGCGTCGCCAAGCGGTTCCCGGCCGCGGCGCGGGAACGTTTTTCCATCACGAAAATCGGTAGCCATAGGGCTCAAGAACCGAAGCGGTGCCGCCGGGTTGCTGCGCGAAAGCGAGCGGCGTGCATCGAGAAGCTCGCTGGCGCCCGGCGCTTGCCATCGTCGTCGCGGTCATCCTTTACGAACTGCTCCCGCCGAAGTTGACGTTCGGTCCGTTCTGGATCGTCCCGGTGCTCGTCGGCGTCATCTTGGTGCCGCTGTTGGTGGCCGGTGACCGGCTCTCGCCCAAGTGGCACCGAGTCGGGGCGGTGACGTTGACCGCGATCCTCAACGCCTTCAACCTGGTCTCGGTCATTCTGCTCGTCAGCACGCTGGTCGATCAGCACAATCCCCGTCATGGCTCGCTTGCGGCATTCCAGCTCTTGCAGTACGGCGGCTTGATCTGGATCACCAATGTCATTTGCTTTGCACTCTGGTATTGGGAGATCGACGACGGCGGCGTCGAGATTCGCGAAGGCGTAGCGTACCAAAACGCGCCGGCCGATTTCTTGTTCCCGCAGCTCACGCTCTTGCAGAGCAACTCGTCGTGCGTGCCGCGCAACTGGCGCCCGATGTTCCTCGACTATCTTTACCTGTCGTTCACCAACGCGCTCGCATTTAGTCCGACTGACGTCATGCCGCTCAGCCGCATCGCCAAAATGCTGATGCTGATCGAATCGCTCATCTCGTTCGTCACCGTCGCGCTGATCCTGGCGCGCTCGGTCAACATCTTGAGTTAGTGCTGCTGCGGCAGCGCGTGGATGTCGTGAACGAATCCACTTGCCTGAATCTGAAGCGGTCCGCGGAACGGAAGGTCGAGTTCGGCAATCATCAGGAACGTCGCGCCGACGACGGCGCCCAACGCCATGATCATGAGAAAATGCATGCGGCGGTTAGCGACGCGGAAGAAGTAGGCGAAGCCGATCGTAATCGCCGACACGAAGATCATCATCGTCCATACGAGTCCGGGCACCGATTCGCTGTTGTTAAAGAGCCGGTTGCGTCGCGCGTCGAGGAAGTTATGAACGTGCGTCAGCGCGTCGGCTTGCGTGTTCTGTTCGCCCATCGTCTTGGGCTGGTACAGTTGCACCTCGTCGACTATGTCGACGGCTAAATGGTCGGCGTCACGACTGTACGTTCCGTCCTTCATGAGCGGCCATTCGTCGTGAACCACAAGGTTCGCGTACTTGAGGATCTGCGCGCGCAGCATTGTGCCGAAGCCGTCCTGCAAAGCATACGATTCGTGGTAGAGATCGGCGACTTCCGCCGCTTCCGAGGCGGCGCCCTGAGCCGCGGCGTCGTACTCTTGCCACACCGTCACGACCATGAACGTCAGCAGGACCGCGAGAACGGTGCCGACCGTCGTCATGATGGGGCCGGCAACGTCGTTGTGCGTAATTTCGCCGTTACCGTAGCGGTGTCGAACGAAGTACATGCCCGCCGCTGAAAGCAAGCAGCAGCCGCCGATAAAGACGACTGTCGCAACCCAGAGGGGCAGAGTATAGACCCACTGCACCCTGCATCGTTCCCGCACAGGACGGGTTGTGGCCTGCAACGAATCGGGCGGGCTGCTGATGGAGAAGTGCGCGGGTATGATGTAATGGTAGCCTGCGACCTTCCCAAGGTTGATGCGTGGGTTCGATTCCCACTACCCGCTCCATCAACAGGCTGGGCTAGATGAAACCCAACCGCTCGAACGAAGGTCTTTTGCCAAGTGTGCAGCATCGGCCGCCGATGTGGGCACAAGGGAACGCGGCGACGTAGCCAAGTGGTAAGGCAGGGCTCTGCAAAAGCCCCATTCGGCAGTTCAAATCTGCCCGTCGCCTCCAAATTTTTATCATGAGAGTCGCGGTAGTTGGTGCGGGTGCGATCGGCGGTTTCATCGCCGCCGCGCTCGCGCGTTCGGGCACCGAGGTTGCCGTCGTCGCGCGCGGCGCGCATCTCGAGGCGATTCGCCGGCGCGGCATTACCCTGACCCATAGCGATCTCGGTCCGTTCACCGCTCGCGTCGACGCGAGTGACGACCTGCGGACGCTCGGCGCGTTCGACGCCGTACTCCTTACCTTCAAAGCGCATCAGTATCCGGCGTTGCTACCCCAGCTCTCCGCCCTCGCGTCCTCGAACGCGACGATCGTCACGCTGCAGAACGGCGTTCCGTTTTGGTACGCGCGAATGCCGGCGCTGCAGACGGTCGATCCTGCGGGCCGCATCGGCGCGCTCTTCCCCGACGACCGCATCGTGGGGGGTGTCGTACACGTGTCCGGGCATATCGTCGAGCCGGGAAAGATCCACCAGAGCGGTGGGATGCGCTATGCGTTCGGCGCCCCGGCGGGCGGGACCAACGATCGAGTCGAGACGCTCGCCTCCGCGTTTGGATGGGCGGAACTCGCGCCCGAAGTCGACGAATCGGTCCGAAGCACGATTTGGCTCAAGCTCGTCAACAACGTCGGCCTCAATTCGGTGAGTACGTTGCACGGCCTCACGATTCGGCAGATGCTCGAACGCGCCGCAACCCGCGAGGAAGTGCGCGAGCTCATGCATGAGGCGCTCGCCGTAGGTCAAGCGCTGGGCGTCGTCGCCGAGGTCGATATCGAAGGACGCATCGCGTACGCGCAACGTCTCGCGGATGTGCGAACCTCGATGCTTCAGGACTACGAGGCCGGACGGCCGCTGGAAATCGACCCCATCCTCGGTGCGGTCGTGGAGCTCGGCGAACGATTAGGCGTCGACGTGCCGCGCGTCCGCCGGACGTACGAACGATTGCGCGCGCTCTCAAGCGGCGCATCCGCGTGAATTCTCCGATCGAATCGCTCGCCGGCGTCGGCGCCAAATCGGCGCCGCTCTTTCGTGATCTCGGCATTCAGACCGCGCGCGACTTGCTCGACTATCTCCCGTTTCGCTACGACGACCTGCGCTTTCCGACGCCGTCGACGGCGCTTGGGTCCAGTGGTGGTGAAGAGAACGCCGTCGGCGTCGTTACCTTCGTAAAAGAGCGACGGGTGCGCGGGCTCGAGATCGTGGAAGTCCGCTTACGCGACGACGAAGGGCAGTTCACGGCGAAGTGGATCGGGCGCAATCGGTACGTCATCGGACGATTTCACGAAGGCATGCGCCTCTTCGTGCGCGGACGCACGGAAAAGACGCTCGCAGGACCGGTCGTCAACGTTTCGCATTACGCGCAGTTACGCGACGACGAACAGTACCACGGCGAGATGGTGCCGATCTATCGCGCGAGCAAAGATCTTACGACGCGCAAGATCGCGACGGTTGTCGAAAAGAATCTGCCGCGGTTACTGGAGCTCGCCGCCGACGATCCGCTGCCGCCGGCGATTGCGAAGCAGCGCGACTATGGTTCGCTCACCGATGCGTATCGAGCCGTGCACGCACCGAACACGCCGCAGGAGGCGCAGGCGGCGCGCGAGCGGTTTATCTTTACCGAGTTTCTCGTTCTTGCGACGGCGGCCGAGATGCGGCGAGCCGAGCGTGAGCGCGAGCACGATGCAGACGCGCTCAAGATTCCGGCGTCGCTGCTCGAGGACTTCGAAGCAGCACTGCCGTTCCCGCTCACGGGCGCACAGCGGCGCGTCATCGGGGAAATTTGGGGCGACATGACGCGCGACGTACCGATGAACCGTCTCTTGCAAGGCGACGTCGGCAGCGGCAAAACGCTCGTCGCGGCAGCGGCCATCATGCTTGCCGCGCGCAACGGCGTCCAGTCGGCGCTCATGGCACCGACGGAGATTCTCGCGGCACAACACGCCCAAAAACTTGCGCCGTTACTCTTGCCGTTCGGCGTCGCGCTTGAAGCCGTCTTCGGCAGTCAAGGACAACGCGCGCGTAACGCCGCCGTCGGCCGCATCGGCAGCGGCGAAGCGGCCGTCGCCGTCGGTACGCATGCGCTACTCACCGAGGGCGTCGACTTCGCGCGTCTCGGTTTAGTGATTATCGACGAGCAGCATCGTTTCGGCGTCGAACAGCGGGCGCGGCTGCGCGCCAAAGGCGCTGCGCCGCATACGCTGCACATGACGGCGACGCCGATTCCGCGCACGCTCGCGCAGTCGGTCTATGCCGACCTCGATGCATCGACGATCGACGAGCTGCCGCCGGGGCGTACGCCGATCGAAACATTTGCGGTTCGAACGAGCCGGCTTGAAGAAGTCTATGCGTTCGTGCGCGGCAACGTCGAGATGGGGCATCAAGCGTATATCGTTGCACCGGCGATCGATGAAGAGAGCGAACTGACGAGCGTCGTCGCGGAAGCCGAGCGATTGAAGAGCACGGTTTTCCCCGACCTCCGCTTAGGGTTGCTCCATGGACGCATGACGCCCCGGGAGAAGGACGACGTCATGGGGCGCTTCTCGCGCGGTGAAATCGACGTGCTCTTGGCGACGACCGTCGTCGAAGTCGGCGTCGACGTCCCCAACGCAAGCGTCATGGTGATTCTCGATTCTCACCGCTACGGACTCGCCCAACTGCACCAGCTGCGCGGACGCGTCGGCCGTGGTGCGGCCAAGTCGTTCTGCATCCTGGTCTATCCGGACGACAACGTCGAAAGTGAACGTCTGGAAATCCTGACCGAATCGACCGACGGATTTCGCATCGCAGAAGAAGATCTGCGTATTCGCGGGGCCGGCGAGTTCGCGGGAACCGCCCAGTCGGGTGCCGCCGACCTTTGGATTGCGGATCTCGTACGCGACATCGACGTCTATCGCGCCGCAAAGGCGACGGCGCAGCAACTCCTCTCGGAAGATCCGGCCTTAAAGGCACCGGCGCATGCCGGCCTACGCGCGGCACTGGAACGACAACCGTCGACGCGTGCGCTGGTCCTTTCGTCCTGAAGGTAGCGCTGCGAACTTTCGAAAACCTCGCGCTAGCTTTGTAGTCGAGGAGTTTTGGATGCGCGCTTTCCGCCTGGTACTGATGGTACTCGCTTTTCTCATCGCGAGTACGGGCCTCTCACATGCCGCCGACGGCAGTCTTAACGTAACCCGCGCGACGCTGCCGAACGGCTTGCGCGTCGTGGTGGTGCACGACCCGTTGGCCCCGGTGGTGACCGCGGTCCTCAACTATAAGGTGGGATCGAACGAACAGTCGTATGCGGGGCAAGCGCACGCGCTCGAACACATGATGTTTCGCGGCAGCCCGACGCTCTCGGAATCGCAGCTCTCGGACATTAGCGAGTTGCTCGGCGGAAACAACGACGCGGATACGCAGTCGGAGATCACCCAGTACTTTTTCTCGGCTCCCTCGCAGTATTTAGATCTGATCCTTCGCATGGAAGCCTCGCGCATGCGTGGTGCGTTCCTCGCGCAAAAGGATTGGAACATCGAGAAGGGCGCGATCACCCAAGAGGTGACGCAAGACGAGAGCAATTGGGTTTGGCGCTTATTGTTCAAGGTCGGCGATGCCCTCTATGCGGGAACGCCGTATCAGAAGAACGGTCTCGGTACGGTCCAGGGCTTCGCGCATACGATTACGACGCAGAAGCTCCGCGCGTTTTATAACGCTTGGTACCACCCGAACAACGCCGTCTACGTCATCACCGGCAACGTCGACGGTCCCACCACAATTGCCGCGGTGAAGAAGTACTTTGGCGGCTTCAAATCGCGGCCGCTTCCCAAGCGTCCGGCCTTCACGCTGCGCCCGGTGAAAAAATCGACCGTGACGATCGACAGCAATCTGCCCGTCGATATCGT
>DASSZO010000213.1:0-21707 GCA_035702815.1 Candidatus Aquilonibacter sp.
GACACGATGCCGTCTTCGACGCGCTCTAAGTGATAGATGCCGATCCGCGCGAGTTCGTCGGCGGTCGTTTCGTAGCCGATGCGGCGTTGCGGCGAATCGAGCCCTGCCTCGGGCTCCTGTTCTGATATGCAGCCGACGCAGCGCGCATTGCACTTGGGCGATACGGGCAGCGCCGCTTCACCGCGTTCGAGAAACACGTTCTGCGCCGTAAAGCAACCGTAATCGCGCGAGCAGAGCGCCACTTGCGCAAGCACCCGGTTACCGGGATCATCCGCGAGCCGCGCGTCGAGAATCGCCTCGAGGTGTCCCTCTTCAAAATACCGCGGCTGCCAGTCTTCGCTCTCATCGGTCTTCATCGCGGCAACGTACAACTCGTCATCCACGACGCACGCAAACGTATATCCAAAAAGCGGTAACGCCGGCGCGCCCGCCTCTTTCACATAGGCCGGGACGAGCAATCGCGTATATCCGGCCGGAAGAATCACCGCAAGCGCATATTCCTCCTCGTGCGAACCGTCGGCGGTGAGCGCGCGCCGTCCGGGAAGAATCATTTCAACGGCGCCGGCCGGCGCTGGAATCAGCTCGTTGGCATGCGGTTCGCGAATGATGCCGCCGTCGGCGAGCGGAACGCGCGAATCGTCGTAGTAGATGCGCCCCTCGCGATCGCAATAGGCGAGACCCGCCTCCATCACGCACGCTCCAAACGGCCGAGGTCGATCGACGTCTCAAAGACCGACACGGCCGGTCCGGTCATCTGCGCGAATCCGCGTTCGTCGACGTCGATTCGCAAGTCGCCGCCGGGAACGTGGACGACAACGCTGGTGCCGGCTTGTCCGCGCGCCCGCGCGGCAACGACGCACGCGACCGCTCCCGTGCCGCATGCCATCGTCAGTCCGGCCCCTCGTTCGTAGTGTTTTACCATCATCTCATTCGCGCTTTGAACGTGCGCGACGTGCACGTTCGTACCGTCCGGAAAAAGAGCGTTCGACTGGAGCTCTTCCCCGAGCGAGTGCACATCAATATCATCGATGCGGTCGCGGAAGAGGACCACGTGTGGATTTCCCGTGTCCACGAGCGTCGCATCACCGAATGGAAGGGAACGCTCGATCAGTCGAGGCGTGCCCATGGCGACGCGTATGCGGTAGGTATCGCCTCGCGACTCGACGGCCGTTTCGTAGATCCCGGCGAGGGTCTCGATCCGGCGTTGCGCTCCTTCGCCGCGCTCATCCAGATAGCGCGCGACGCACCGGATACCGTTCCCGCACATTTCAGCTTCGCTGCCGTCCGCGTTGAGCACACGCATGAAAGCGTCGGCGCGGGCGGATTCGCCGATGAGCAAGACGCCGTCGGCACCGACGCCCGCATGACGGTCGCATAAGCGGCGCGCGAGCTCAGGCTCGACGGCGATTCCATCGGCACGCGTATCGATCACCACGAAATCGTTGAGCGCGCCGTGCATCTTCGTAGCGGCGACGCGAGCGATCATTGATTCGGTAAAGGCGTCGAGGGCGAGATCGTGGAGATCGCGTGTTTGTAGATCAAGTGGGTCTTCTGTTCGTATTCCAGCAGTACGGTGAACGGATCAAAACCTTTGACCGTCCCCCGGAGCTGGAACCCGTTCATCAGGTAGACGGTTACGACGCTGCCCGCTCGTCTGCATTCGTCGAGAAACGTATCCTGGAGACTGCCCGGCATAGGTTGCTCGTTTAGGACCAGCCCAGTATTTCCCTTGCCGCCCCGGCAACCGCGGCGGGCGGCAGCCACTGCGTGTCGGGCTCACGTCGAAACCACGAACGTTGCCGCCGTGCGTAGCGTCGGGTCGCCCGCGCAAGCGTTTCGCGCAGTTCCCGGCGGCTGCTCCATCCGCGCGCGTATGCGAGCGCCTGCGGATACCCGACCGCACTTGCCGCAACCGCATCGGCGCCGATGCGTTCGGCCTCCTCGACGAGCCCCTCGTCGAGCATCGCGTCGGTGCGCTGCGCGATCCGAAGATCGTTTTCGGGCAAGGGGACGTCGAGAAAGATCTTCGCAAACGGCACGCCGATCGAACGCAGCGACTCCGACGGGGTGGATGCATCCGGCGCCGTCTTTGCGAGCACAACTTCCAAGGCGCGCACCACCCGGTACGAATCGTTGGGATCCAGCGCGCTCGCGCGCGACGGATCGAAGAGCGCGAGCCACGCGTGCAAGAACGCCGGCTCGTGCGTCTGCGCTTCCCGTGCAAGACGCTCGCGCAGCGCCTCGTCGTATGCCCCGGCGAGCACGACGTCGCCGGTGAGCGCACGGATATAGAATCCCGTTCCGCCGACGACGAGCACTCGCCGGCCGCGCGCGTGAATGGAGCGAATTGCGTCGATCGCCTCACGCGCGAATCGCGCGGCCGAATAGCGTTCTCGCGGATCCAGAAAACCGATCAGATGGTGCGGAACCGATGCGAGCTCGGCAGCGGTCGGAGCGGCCGTTCCAATCGGCATCCCCCGATAGATTTGACGCGAATCGGCACCGACGATCTCGGCGTCGAACCGGCGCGCAAGGTCGAGCGCGAGCGCCGTTTTGCCCGATGCGGTTGGCCCCGCGAGGATCAGTACGCCTTGCGACACGCCGTTTACATTCGCTTGAACATCTTGGCGATGTCGTCGGCGGACAAACGTACCATCGTCGGGCGTCCATGCGGACAATGCATCGGATTGGCGCAGACCTGCAGACGTTCGACCAGCGTCGTCATCTCTTCGGCCGCAAGGCGCTCACCCGCGACCGTGACGGAATGACATGCCAGCGACGCCCAGATTCGTTCGCGTACGTCGCGCTGCTTCGGTTCCTCGGTGAGATCCTCGAGAAATCCGGCGAGGTCAAATGGACGAGCACCATAGCCGGCGGGCGTCGACGTGATGCGGAACGCGCCTTCACCGAAGGCTTCGACCTCTAAACCGCCCTCTTTGAGCACGTCGAGCGTCCGTGAAAGCGCCTGCGATTGCGCTGCATCGAGTTCTACGACGAGCGGTACGAGAAGCGGTTCGCTCGGCGCGCCTTCTTTCGCGCGCGCGACGATGCGTTCGTAGGCGATGCGCTCGTGTGCGGCATGCTGATCGACGAGCAGCAGCGAGTCCCCGTCGCTTGCGAGAATGAAGGTGCGGTGCAGTTGCGTGAGCACGCGGAGGCGCTGCTGGGGAACGTCGTCCGCTTCGGCGCCCTCACCGGAATCGAAGAGCGATTGAACGTGCGCGAGCGATGAATCGATGCCTGCCGGAGCCATCGAGATCGAAGGCAACGACGTCGTCGCATCCGCAAAGCGCCGTGTCGCGTGGTTGCGTAACGTCGCGGCGATCGCACGACGCACGGCGTCGAAGACTTGCGTACCGTAGCGCAGCCGCACGTCGCTTTTGGTCGGGTGCACGTTGGGATCCACGTGCTCGGGCGGAAGATCGAGGAAGAGAACGCCGTACGGATGACGGCCGATCATCGCAAAGGTCGAATAACCCGCCGTCCAGGCGCCGGCCATCAGCGTGCTCCGCAGCAAGCGGCCGTTCACGAATAACAGTTGCATGCGGCGATCGCCGCGATCGGTTCCCGGCGTGCTGATGAATCCGCGAACCCGTCCATCGAGCATGCGCGCTGCCTCGTCTTCTAAGGGGATCAGCGTCGATGCAGCCTCGCGCCCGAAGACCATTGCGAGCCGCTCGCGCAGATCGCCGGTCGACGGCATCACCCAAATGTCTTTGCCGTCGTGACGCAGCGTGAACGTTACGTGCGGATAGGCGAGCGCAAACGTCGAGAGCCAGCTCGAAACGCGCGTGAATTCGGCGCTTGGCGATTTGAGGTACTCGCGACGAACCGGGACGTTGCCGAACAACTCTTCGGCAACGACGCTCGTACCCGGCGGAGCCGCCACAGGCTCGACCGCCTGCGCACTCTCCGCGTGCGCGATGATCCGCGAACCGATCTCCGCCTCACTCGTCCGCGAGCGCAACTCCAGCACGGCGACGGCGGCAATCGACGCGAGGCCCTCACCGCGAAATCCGAGCGTACCGACCGTCTCGAGGTCGGCACTTTGGGTCAACTTGCTCGTTGCATGGCGCCGAACGGCAAGCGGGAGATCGTCGGGCGCGATGCCGCGCCCATCGTCGATGACCTCGATGCGATCGATGCCCCCGCGCTGGAGCGACACAACGACGCGTGAAGCGCCCGCGTCGACTGCGTTTTCCACGAGTTCTTTGACGACGGACTGCGGACGCTCGATGATCTCGCCCGCGGCGATTTGGCCGATCGTGACGGGATCGAGGAGGTGAATGATAGACATCGGTGCGGCAGCAGCTTTCGTCGCGCTGCCGCCGCACCCTAGGGTCTAGGGACGAATGGGCTGGGCGAAGATCGGCGTCGTCCACCAGACGAAGTAGCGCCACGCAGGCGTACTATTCTGCGCCATGTAGAGTTCGGTGTAGCCGCGCAGATATTTGGTGAAGACGAACGACAGATCGACGCTTCCGTCTTGGCTCGGGTTTCCGAGACCATCGTTCATCCACTGCTTGCGGGCACTCAGATAGACGTTGCCGTGGAAGAACGTGTCGTAGAGTTCGGCGGAGAACGCGTGCCCGCTGGCCGCTGCTAATTGGTCTCCCGTATTCGGGTCCGCTCCCGGATTGTTATCCGACGTGCCTTGATAGAGAAGATAGGCGCCGGGCAGGTGTTTGGTCGGATCGACTTGCGCCCAGCCGCCCCAGGTCCAATAGTGGTCGTATCCGGTCGAGACCGGAACCGCGCCGGCGGAGCCGAGATACCCGAGCGCCCAGGGTTTGGTCGGATCGCTCAGCGACGCCGCGTATTGGAACGTCTTATCGCTGTTGACGAAGTCGCTCGAGCCGCTCCATCCGGCGTCCGAGTAGAGCCAGCCCGCTTGAAGATCGTAGCGATCGCGGACGTAGTTGAGCTTGGCACCCCAGCGATTGGCATCGGTGAGATAGCTGTGCTCGCCGACGACCAGCTCCGGCGGATCGAACGGCGCGATATCCGCCCACATGCTGAACTGCGAGGGGCCAGGCGACTCGATCTTGCCGAGGAACAGATGGCCGTCGCGATGCAGCACGTTGTTGTACGCAAGCCAAAGCGTATCCAGATCGCCGGCCTGGCTATTCGACCAGACCCACTGCTGCGCATGGTAGGTAAAATCGTTGCCGATGGCGCCGACGGCGTGAATCTCGACGTTGCCGCCGTTGATTTTCGGCGGATTGTCGGGCTGACCTGACTGCGAATCGTACGTTAGCTGATATCCGACCCAAACCGGAAATGCGCGATGCAGCGTGTGGGGGTCGAGCGAACCGTACCCCGTGCGCTGAACGTAGCGACCGTACGCGTTGAGCGTCGGCACCATCGTATGACACGTATCGCAATTGATGCCGTAGGCCTGCGCAAACGGAGGCATGGCCTCCGCTTGCGCTGCGGCGACGACGATCGCACCGATCAGTGCCGCGACAAAAAAACCGAGCCGTTTCACGGCTCGACCTTAACCGTTAACTTCATATTGGGATGACCTGCGCCGCAGATCACCGAGCAGTGGACGGTATACGTGCCGGCTTTCTTCGGCGTTACCGTGACGGTGACGAATTTGCCGGGCGTGATGACCGTTTGCGGGATTCCCAGTTCATCGGACTGGATTCCGTGAACGCCTTCACTGGAGGTAAGCCGGAGCTCTTGCGCTTCGCCGACTTTGAGCGTGATGGTATCGGGGGTGAACTTCCAATTGGATGCAACGATGTCGATCGTAGGGTGTGCGACTGCGGGTTTGAGACCGATGATCACCGCAGCGGCGACCAGAACCACGAATGCGATGAATAACTTTTTCATGTCTCCACGATAGAATCCCAACTCGAACCCGTGGAGAACGGTCCATGAACGAGCGACCGGAATTGAGAAGATCGGCCCTCCGCAAGGAGCCGGTTCTTCTCAATTGTCAGCGTTCAAGAACGACAGTTGAAGTTCGGTGGGCGTCGGCCGCGACATTCGTCGGCGCAGCGGCGCCTGTTCCTCGACGTCGGCTTTGCCGGAGAGCGCATCGGCGATCTCGCGTGCGCGGTCGATGACCGCCGGCGGGAGGCCCGCCATCTTGGCAACTTCGATTCCGAACGAACGCGAGGAGCTCCCGGGCTGGACGCGATGCGAAAAGACCGGAGCGCCGCCTCGCGCCGTATTCTCGACTGCCGTGATGTGATAATTCGCGACCAGACGCCAGTGCTCGGTCAGGGCGCACAGTTCGTGGAAATGCGTCGCGAACAGGACCATCGGCGCATGTTCATCTAGGCCGAGCAGAAATTCGCAAATCGCCTGTGCGATCGAAAGCCCGTCGATCGTCCCCGTTCCGCGCCCGACTTCATCGATGAGCAGCAGCGAACGCTTCGTACTCCTGCGCAAGATGTTCGCCGCTTCGGCCATCTCCATGTAGAACGTCGACTGCCCCGACGCCAGATCGTCTCCGGCTCCGATGCGCGTGAAGATGCGGTCGACGACGCCGAGCTTCATCGATCGCGCGGGCACGAACGAACCGATCTGCGCCATGATCGTAAGCAAGCCGGTCTGGCGCAGATACGTCGACTTGCCGCCCATATTCGGTCCCGTGAGCAGAATGAATCGATGCGCGCCGCTCTCGAGGCGGATGTCGTTCGGCACGAAATTCGTGCGCAAGATCGCTTCCATCACCGGATGGCGCCCGTCGGCGATCTCGACGATACTCTCATCGACAAAAGACGGGCGCACGTAACCGCGTTGCGCCGCGCAGAGCGCCAGCGCGCAATACACGTCGATTTCCGCCAGCGCCTCGGCGGCAGCGAGAAGATCTTCGGCTCGTTCCGCGATCCGTTCCACGAGCGCTTCGTACAGGCGCGCCTCCAAGCGTTCTTGACGTGCCTGCGCGGTTGAAATCGCGAGTTCGAGTTCTTTGAGTTCGGGCGTGATGAACCGTTCGCCGTTGGCAAGCGTTTGCTTACGCACGTAGTCGGCCGGGACGTTGCCTGCCGCGCTCTTCGAAACTTCGATGGCGTACCCGAACGCGCTCGCATATTTGATCTTGAGCGTCTTGATGCCGGTTCGCTCGCGTTCGCGCTCTTCGAGCTCTGAGAGCTTCGATCGCGCGTCCGTGCGCAGGGAGACACATTCCGCAAGCTCGGGATCCGCGTCGGGGCGAATGACGCCGCCGTCGCCCAGTTGGGCGGGCGGTTCGTCGACGAGCATGCGCTGCAATTCATCGAGGAGCGTATCGAAGTTCGCAATGCGCGCCACGACGGGCGCAAGTTGCGGCGGCGTCACCTGCGCGAGCGGCCGGATGACGTCGAGCGTGCGCCGCAGCGAGGCGAGGTCGCGAGGCAGCGCGCGCCGGAACCGCGCCTTCTGCGCGATGCGCTCGAGGTCGAAGCAACTCTTGAGAATCTCCCGAATCGCCTCTCGACGCGCGTGCTCGTCGAGAAGGACGGCGACCGCATCTTGACGCGCGGTGATGCCGCCCGCATCGACTAAGGGCGCCTGTATCCATCGCGACAACAGGCGCGAGCCCATCGACGACGCGCACTCGTCCAGCGTCGCGAGCAGCGTAGCGCGCGGGTTTTGTCCTTGAGCCCGCGTGAGTTCGAGGTGCTTACGCGTGGAAGCATCGAGCGATAGGAAGTGGTTGCGCGCGTAGAACGCCGCCGGCGCGAGGCCTTCGCTGCCGTTGGTGATCCCCGTTCGCTTGACGAACGCGGATAGCGCATCGAGCGCGCGATGCATCGCGACCGATTCATCGAGCGAAAAACCGTCGATCGTGTCTCTCGCGCGCGCTTCCACCAAACCGATCGACGGAGCCGCGAGCCGCGCACCGAGGGACTCGATCGCGGTCGTCAGTGTGGCGCGAATGTCCGGCGGCAGATCGCCGACGATCTCCGAGGGTGCGACGCGGGCGAGTTCGCCGAGCAACTCATCATAAGACGCCTCGCCGGAAATCGCCGTTGCCGCACAATACCCGGTGGAGACGTCGGCATACGCCAGCGCGAATGAATCGTTTACCGCCGTCACCGCGGCTAAATAGTTATTCTGTTTGCCGTCGAGAAGCTGATCTTCGATGAGCGTTCCGGGCGTGACGATGCGCACGACGTCGCGCCGAACGAGCTTATTGGGAACGGGAACTTCCAATTGTTCGGCCAGCGCGATGATGAACCGTTGCTGCACGAGCTTGTGCAGATATCCAGAGAGCGCGTGATGGGGGACGCCCGCCATCGCAACCCGGCGGCCCGCTCCGGCTTCCTTGCTCGTGAGCGCGATTTGCAGCGCGCGCGCGATCGTTTCGGCGTCTTCGCCGTAGGCTTCGTAGAAATCGCCGACCCGGCTGAGCAGAATCGCCTCGGGATGTTTGGCCTTCATCCCGAAGTACTGCTCGAGCATCGGCGAATATTTAACCGCTTCGCTCATCGTGCAAATACGCTCGCTACGTCAAAGAAGACTGACGACGGGCCGCGCGACCGGCATGCCGTCGTCCGCGAAGCGCTGCGCGCGCGCGACGATCGTGCCCATGCACCCCCACACGTGCGCCGTCTCGATTTCGACGTCGAGCCACGGCTCGCGGGCGTAGAGCGCCGGATCGTAGTCTTCGGGCATCGGCGCGATCACCGTGACGTTGTCCAACGTCTTTGCGGCAAGCTTCGAGGCGTCTTTCTTGGACGGACCAACGATAAGCGCTCGCACGGTCGTCCCGAGCTTTCGATCGTGATAGGCGCGCGTCGACGCATTCTGCGCATCCATCAAGCGCTTGAAACGCTCGGCCGACACCTCACCCGGAACCTGTTCCCAGCGCGCGGCCGGCGTTCCGCGGCGGATCGAATAGATGAACATGAACGCGTTGGAAAAGACGTTCGTCTTGACGTATTCCAGCGTTGCATCGAAATCCGCGTCGCTTTCACCGGGAAAGCCGACGATGATGTCGGTCGTGATCGCCCAGGTGGGCAAGTAGCGATGGAGGAGTTCGGCCTTTTCCGTGAACTGCGCCATCGTGTACTTGCGGTTCATACGCCGCAGCATTGCGTCGCTGCCGGATTGAAGCGGCAAATGCACGCGCGGGTTGAGCTGCGCTACCGTCGCAAGATCCGCGATGACCTTTTCGGTGAAATCTTTGGGGTGCGGAGAGATGAACGTCAACCGTTCCATCCCTGGCAACGCTGCAACCGCCTTGCAGAGGTCGCCGAAATCGTCGCCGGTGGCCGGATCTTTCCACGCGTTGACGGTTTGCCCGACCAGCATCACCTCACGGGCGCCCGACGCGATGAGGCCGCGGACTTCGTCGAGGATCTCGCGCATCGGCCGGTGATCGAATCGGCCGCGAACGTGCGGCACGATGCAAAAGGTGCAGTAATACGAACAGCCGCGCTGGACGGTGACAAAGCCCCGCAGGTGCGAAAATGCGTCGGTCACCGCATCGGCGGTGCCGCCGAGGGGCATCAACAGGGCGCGCTCGTCGGTAAAATCGACATCCTCGAACGACGGCGTCCACGATTCGAGCGCATCGCCGAGCTGGACGAGCTCTTTTGTCCCGAAAACGGCATCCACATGGGGCGCCAGCGTCTGCATCCGGTCGCGGTCCTGTTCGGCCAGACATCCCATGACCACCAGCCGCACGCCCGGGTCGGCTTCCTTTAATACCTTGAAGTGGTTCATCCGCCCGTAGGCTCGGCGCTCGGCGTTGTCGCGCACCGTGCAGGTGTTGAGAACCAGCACGTTGGCCTCTTCGGGCTTCGATGCAATCTCGTAGCCCGCCGAGGTAGCGCGGTCGGCAATGTATTGGGAGTCGGCTTCATTCATCTGACAGCCGAACGTCTCGATGTAGATTCGTGCCATGGCAGGGTCGAGGGGGCGCAGTTCGCTCCGGTCCGAATGGAACCCCCCGTGCAAAGTACCGAACCCGCCGACGGAGCGATGCTTCGTCCGGCGACCGTAGCGATCGTCGGCCGCCCGAATGTCGGCAAGAGCGCGCTCTTCAACCGCTTGATCGGCCAGCGGCTGGCAATCGTCGAAGACACCCCCGGGGTGACGCGCGATCGTCTCTATGCCATCTGTGAGTGGCGAGGCCGGACGTTCAGCATGGTGGACACCGCTGGCATCGACCCCGGCGCCGACGTCGCGCACGGCGATGCGTTCGCCGAGGCCACACGCCGCCAAGCAGAAGCAGCCGCCCACGAAGCCGACGCGATCGTGTTCGTCGTCGATGCGCAGACCGGTCTCAACGCGCTCGATCAAGACGTTGCGACGATCCTGCGCTCGCTGCGCCGGCGCGTGGTTCTCGTTGCGAACAAAACCGAATCGCCGAGTGCGCTTGCGTCGGTCCACGGCGAGTTCTCGCGCCTGGGATTCGGCGAACCGGTTCCGGTCTCGGCAATCCACGGTGAAGGCACCGGCGATCTGCTCGACGCGATCGTTGAATTACTTCCTCCGCAAGCGCCGAACGCCGTGCCCGAAGACGAACTGGCGCTCGCGATCATCGGGCGGCCGAACGTGGGGAAGAGCTCGCTGCTCAACGCGCTCATCGGCGAAGAACGCGCGATCGTGTCGGATGTTCCCGGAACGACCCGCGATGCCATCGATACGATTCTCACCTGGCACGACCGCAAGATTCGCCTGATCGACACGGCCGGCGTTCGCAAGAAACCCGAAGCGCACGGCGCGATCGAGTATTACGCCGCGCTTCGGTCGCTCAATGCAATCTCTCGCTGCGACATCGCGATTCTCGTCTTTGATTCCATGGTCGGCGTCACGACGCAGGACCGCCGTCTCGTGGGCCTCGCGATCGAAGAACGTAAGGGCCTCATCATCGTCGGAAACAAGTGGGATCTGGCCCGCGAGCAGCAAGGCGAGTTTAGCCAGGGCGAATTGGCCAACGTCATCCACGATCTCATTCCCTTTGCGAAGTTCGCACCGATCACGTTTCTCTCGGCGAAAACCAAGCGCCGCCTGGGAAGTCTCATGCCGGTCGTCAACCAAGTCGCCGAAAATCTCGACCGGCGCATTCCAACCGCGCAGCTCAACGCACTGATTCGCGATGCCGTTCTCGCGCATCCGGCACCCGCGGTCGGCGGCCGGCTCTTCAAGGTCTACTATGCAACGCAGCCGGCCGTGCATCCGCCGGTCTTCGTCTTCTCCTGCAACGATCCGGATCTCGTGCAGCCGTCGTACAAGCGTTTTCTGGAAAATACCATTCGCCAGCACCACGATTTCGAAGGCGTCCCGCTCACGCTGGAGTTTCGCTCCCGGCGCGAGAATGAAGCTGCTGAGTCCTAATGCCGAAAAGTTGAAATGATGGGCCTGGGAATACTGCTGCTCACCGCCGTCGGATCGTTCCTTATCGGATCGATTCCGTTCGGCTATGTCATCGGGCGCTTCTTCTACCGAACCGACATCCGCAAATCGGGTTCGGGCAATATCGGCGCGATGAACGCACTGCGTACGCTGGGAAAGACCGGAGCCGTTTCGGTGCTTCTGCTCGACGCACTCAAGGGCGCGCTTCCGGTGCTGCTCGTCCACCATTTCGGCGACACGCTTGCCGCCGTCGCCGCGGGATGCGCGGTCCTCGGTCACTGCTTATCGCCGTGGCTCGGATGGAAGGGCGGCAAAGGCGTTGCGACGTCGTTCGGCGCGATCTTTGCGCTGAGCTGGCCCGCCGGACTGATCGTCGTACTCGGATGGATCATCGGGGCGCTCGTGCTTTCGAAATATTCCTCGGTCGGCTCGATGCTCGCCAACATCGTCGCGCCCTTCGCGCTCTTCTTCTTTACGCGCTCGTTAGCCGAGACGCTCTACGGCGTCTTCGTCGCGGCGTTCATCGTGTGGACGCATCGCGAGAACGTCGAGCGCTTGCGTCACGGCAACGAGAATCGAATCACGCTCTTCAAGAGCCGTTCGTAGGGGAACCGTATGGGCGACTTCAGCATCGCAAACAATCTCAACGCGAATGAAGCCGAGTTTCAACTCGGCCGCAATCAGTCGAAGCTTCGCGACGATGCCCGCCGCCTCTCGTCCGGTTTACGCATCGAATCCGCGGCCGACGACCCGTCCGGGCTTGCGATCTCCGAACACCTGATGACCCGCGTCGAAGCCCTGACGCAATCGTCGCAGAACGTGACGACGGCCAGCAACGCCCTCGCCGTTGCCGACGGCGCGATGTCGACGATCACGAACATTCTCTTGCGCATTCGCAATCTCGCGGTCGAAGCCGCCTCTTCCATCTCGAGCGACGGCGACCGGGCGAACCTGCAGCAAGAAGTCGACTCGCTCGTCGCCGAAGTCAATCGCATCTCGCAGAACGCCAACTTCAACGGGCAGAAACTGCTCGACGGCTCGCATCAGGGATTTCAACCCGCGCAGGCCGCGCAACTGACGGTCACCGCGAACACCGCGCTCGCGAGCACGAGTTCCTCGTCGCAGACGAACTTGCTGGTGCAAAAAGCTTCGTTCATCTCGGGAGCGCAGCAGCCGACGATCTGGTTCGCGCTCAAATCACCGGTCACGGCATCACCATCGCCGCAAACGGTGTCGATCAGCGACGCTTCCTACGTGCAGCCGGGAACGACGTACGTCCTTAACGGCGGCCTCGTGAAGGTGCAATCGGTGAACCCGGCAGCCGGCACGATGACGGCAATCTTCAGTGCGTCCGGCGCCGTCGGCAACATGGTCAGCGCCCTGGTCGGCGGATCGCTGACGGGAGCTGTCGCCGCCGGCACGCAAGTGGCGACGATCAGCGGCAGCGCGCAGCCGCTCTACGCGGGCGAAGTGCTGCAGGTCGATCCGATCAACTTCGCGCTCAACGACGTGGTCGTCGTGCAGAAGGTCCTGAGCCCGACGAGCTTTGTGGCGACCTTCACTAAAGCGCACGCCGCGGGCGCTCAGGTGTACAGCGAAAACGGCACAACCATCGGCGCAAACTTCGGCCCCGGCAACTTCACCTACAGCTTCGGTGGGACACCGACGGACGGTCCCGCCATCGGTTCAACCGCGTACGTGATCGAATCGTCGAGCTATGGGTTTCCGCCCGCCAGCGGAAGCACGACGAGAGTCGTCGCGACGGGTACGGTTACGGCGGCAAGCATCAATTCCCAGACGATCCACTTTGCGCAAAAAATTCCGGACTATTTCGGCGGCTGGTTCATGGTCGTCAACGGTCTTGGTCTCGGCGCGGTTCCGCTCACGACGACCAACGACGGCACAATCAAACTGCAAGTCGTCAACACCGGTGTTTCCATCGCGGTGCAAGAGACGTTTTACGACACGGCCTCGCACGCGTCCGTCACCTCACCCTATCTGCTCGCGCCGGGCGAACAGACGATGCTCTTCGATGGCGTCGTAACGACGCTCGGAACGTTCACGACCGCTGACGTCGGCACGTCGGCGTACATCAAGGTCCAGCAAGCGACCGCCGCGGTCACGAGTCCGAATACTCCCGCCCTTTCGATTCACTCGGGCGCGAGCGAGGGGCAGAACGTCAAGATCTCGATTCCGTCGGTCTCGGCGGCGTCGCTGCGCATCTCGACGCTCTCGGTCGAGGCGCCGCCGGACGGCGGGGACCCCACGCTCGCGGCGCAAGACACGATCGGCCAGGTCGACTTTGCCTTGACCCGGGTGCTGACGATTCGAGCCGGACTGGGCGCCCAAATCGTGGGCCTCGCGCAAGAGTCGAACGCCGACGATCTTGGTGCCGTCAACTTACAGGCATCGGAATCGTCGATCCGCGACGCCAACATGCCGGCGGACTCGGCGGCCTTCACGCTCGATCAGATCGACGTAGAGGTGGGCCTTTCGGTCCTTTCGCAGGTCAACAACCTGCCGGAGCAGGTTCTCAAGCTGTTCCGGTAGCATTTTGGCGGGTCATGATTTCCTCGAACGACCTGCGTAACGGCGTCACCATCGTCGTCGACAACAACCTCTGGACCGTCATCGAGTTTCTTCACGTGAAGCCGGGCAAAGGTGCGGCCTTCGTGCGCACCCGCCTCAAGAACGTCAAGACCGGCACCACGCTGGAACGCACGTTCCGCGCCGGCGAAAAACTCGAGCGCGCGACGGTCGAAAACCGCCAGATGCAGATGCTCTATAACGACGGCGAAGGCTTCCATTTCATGGATCAGGAGTCGTTCGAGAACTTCACCATCCAGCGCGACCTTATCGGCGACCCCGCCGACTTTCTCAAAGACGGCATGCAAGTCGACGTGCAGTTGCATGAAGGCGCGCCGATCGGCGTCGAACTGCCGCCGCACGTCGAGCTGCGCGTGGTCGAAACGGACCCGGGCTTCAAGGGCGACACCGCCACCAACACCGGTAAGCCGGCAAAGCTGGAGACCGGCGCCACGGTCAACGTACCGCTTTTCGTCAATCCGGACGATCTTATCCGTATAGACACCCGCGACCGTCGCTACATCGGCCGGGTCAACGGTTAACCACCTAGCAGCTATGTAATTGTAGGGAGGGCAGGTCCCATGAGCACGAAAGTGCGCACGCTTCTCATCGCACTCGCGCTCGGCGCGCTTGCAAGCGCCGTCGGCATCACGATGTACCTGCTCCCCTACGATTCGATTCCGCTGATCCATCGCGTCACGGATCTGCAGACGCACTACGCGGGAATCGAACACGCCCCTCAACTCGGTTTCGGTACGCCTTGGTACGACAGCGCGGACTCGAAGACGTCAAAGATCGTCGTGATGCCGATCGACGAAGTCTCGTTCGCCAGCAAGGATCCCGAGCTCCACCAATTTCCGTACTCGCGTGCCGTCTACGGCACGCTGCTCAAGAAGCTCGCCGCGGCCGGCGCGAAGGTTGCGGTCTTCGATATCGACTTTATCGAACAAGCGAGCGAAGGATCCGGCGGAGCAAAGGCGGACGACGCCTTCATCGACGGGATGAAAGCGATGCCGACGATCTTGGCGTTCACCATGAACACCACGACGAACGGCAACATCGGCATCGAACTTCCCTACGCGAAGTTCCGGCCGTATATCAAAGGCATCGGAAGTTCCACGGTCGACGAGCCGGGACGCGTCGTGATCGGCCAGCCCATGGAGATCAAGACCGGCGGCACAGGCGAAAACGCGAACGCCGCCTTTTACTCGCTCTCCGCTGCGGCCGTGCAATACTACCTCGGAAAGAAGATCGATTTCAGCAAGATTCCGACGGACGATGACGGGCGGTTCTTGCTGCTCGCACCCGACGACGACGATAAACAAGTCCAGACGGACAGCGGCGCTATCATCGAAGAACATACGCCGGTCTTCACCAGCCAATTCTACCCGTTTTCGGTCGCGTACGATGCGAACGTCAAGGACCTTCACGACGTCGTCAACGGCGCGATCGTTTTCATCGGCGACACCGCTCAAGCACAAGGCGACTTGATTCAGACGGCGCGCGGAGCGAATTTCCCGGGGCTCTTCGCGAACGCGCGCATGGCGCAGCAACTCCTCGAAGGCTGGTACATTAAACCGGCCCCGTCGTGGTTCAACATCCTGTTGATGATCGCGCTCCCGCTGCTCGTCGCGCTCTCATTCAACTTCGTCAAGACCTCGTATGCAATCGCGATCGGTCTGGGCGGTGCGGTCGTTTACGGCTACGCGAATCTCGCCCTCTTCGTCAAAACCTTGACGTGGATCGATTTGATTCACGTGGGCATCTCGATGATTCTCGCGACGCTCTTCGTCGGCTTGTATCGCGTGATCGTCGAACAAGCGCAAAAGCGTATGGTCACCAACCTCTTCGGGATGCACGTGAGCCCCGCGATCGTCAACGACATCCTTTCGTCCGAAGATCCGAAGGCGGCGCTTGCACTCAAAGGCAAGAAGGTCAAGGCGACCATCTTCTACTCCGACATCCGCGGCTTCACGGCGATGTCCGAAACGATGACGCCCGAGGCGATCTACTCGCAGCTCAACGAGTACTTTGAAGAGATGTGCGCGATCATCTTCCACTACGGCGGGTACGTCGATAAGTTCATCGGCGACTGCGTCATGGCCGTCTTTTCCGCGCCCTATCAGACGCCGGACGACGCGAAGAACGCCGTGCTCGCCGCCGTAGCGCAGCAGAAAAAGATTCAAGAGCTTGCGGCAAAGTGGAAGGCCGAGGGCAAGCGTGAGTTCACGGTAGGCATGGGCATCAATACCGGCGACGTGGTCATGGGCAATCTCGGGTCGTCCAACCGCATGAACTACACCGTCATCGGCGACAACGTCAACCTCGCGGCGCGCCTCTACAACGTCGCCAAAGCGGGCGAGATCATCATCAGCGACTATACCTATCAGGAAGTCAAGGATCTGGTCGTGGCCGAAGACCGCGAGCCGGTCTTGGTCAAGGGAAAGAAAGATCCGATCATGATCTACAACATCACCGACGTCAAAGAGGGCGTCTTCACTCCGACGAATGGGGCTGCCCCGGGAGAACCCGCGACCGTATAGTCGGGAGAAATGCTCCTCTCGATCGAGCTTTTTGCCGCCGCCTTCATCGCCAGCGTCTTCGGATCGATGGTCGGTCTGGGCGGCGGCTTTATTCTCGTCCCGATCCTGCGCCTATTCTTCGGACTCGGCCCCGCCGAGGCTGCGGGCACGTCGCTCGCCCTCGTTACCGCCAATAGCGCCTCCGGCGCATTCACCTACCTGCTGCAAAAGCGCGTTGACGTCAAGCTTGGATTGATGTTCGCGGTCGGGGGCCTGCCCGGATCGATCGTCGGCGCCATCGCAACCAAGCACATCGCGCCGCGCGACTTCGACTGGGCATTCGGAATCTTTTTGGTGCTCGTCGCCGGCGATATGATCATCAACGCCGCAAAACGCGTAAACGCGCGGCTCGAAACCGACGTCGGTAAACGCAAAGCCATGTCGTTCCGCGCCGCCGTCGGCATCGGATTCGTCGTCGGGCTCGTTTCCAGTCTCTTCGGCATCGGCGGCGGCGTCATCATCGTGCCATCGCTGCTCTATTTCTCGAGTCTTCCCGCCCACGCGATCAGCGCCACGTCGCACTTTGTGATCGTTTTGACGTCGCCCGTCGGTCTGGTCGTTCACGGAATGCAGCATGATGTCGACATCGCGTACGTGCTGCCGCTGGTGGCCGGCGGTCTCGTCGGCGGCCCGATCGGTGCGCGGCTCTCGCTACGCCTCAAATCGCCGCATCTGCTGATCATCGTCGGCATCGCGCTGGTCTGTGTGGCCGGTTCGCTGGCCTTGCGCCATCTGATACACTAGGGATTCGCCTCTAGGAGTTCCACCGTGGCCGCGTTCGTGCAGCGCGGCGTCTTTTCGTCGCCGCAGTTTCGCCAATATTTCATCGGACAGTCGCTGAGCATGCTCGGCGATGGATTGCGCACGCTTGCAATTCCGCTCCTTGCCTTTAAGCTGACACACTCGGCGCTCTCGACCGGCACTGCCTTCATCTGCGAGATCGTTCCGTTCTCGCTCTTCGCACTCGTCGGCGGATCGCTTGCCGACCGGGTCGATCGCAAGACGTTGATGATCGCGTGCGACGCCGTTCGATTTGTGGTCATGACCCTGTTTGCGATCCTCTGGGTCGCGCACGCGCTCACGCTGCCCATGATTTACGGCGGTCTGGTCGTCATCTCGATCTGCGCCGCGGCGTTTTTGGGCGGCCAATCGCCGAGCATCCCGTATCTGTTGGGCAAAGACCGCGCGACGGCGGCGATGGCCTCGCTCACGGCCGCCGAAAACACCAGCAACCTCATTACGCCGGTGATCGGGGGCGCGATTTTCGCGTGGTTCGGTCCGCTGCCGGCGCTCGTCATCAACGCGCTGACCTATCTGGCTTCGCAAATCTCGCTGTCGCGTATCGACACGCTCGGCCCCGACAATCCGCACGGGATGCCGAATCCACGTGAGATCGCAAGCGACGTAAAGCTCGGTTTCCGAACGCTTTTCGGCGATCCGGGCATGCGGGCCCAAGCGATCCTCGCATTCTTCATGAACATTTTCGGATGGGGCGCCTATGCGACCGTCATTCCGTTCCTGAAGAACGACTTCGGGGCAACCGATCAGCAGATCGGCATCTTCTGGGGATTGGTTGCGATCGGAAGCCTTACCGGATCGGCGTTAGCCGTGCGTACGGCGTCGAAGTGGCGGTTCGGGCGCGCGCTCTCGATTGCGTACACGATCGATGCGTTCGTGTTTCTTCCGATCGTGTTCGTGCGAAATCTATGGGCCGTCGCCTTCTTCTGGGCATTGACGAGCGGATGCGTGATGTTCGAATTCGCGCAGATCGTCGGCTTTCGCTTACGCGTGACGCCCGAGCCGCTCGTCGGCCGCATGATGGGCGCCGTGCGCGTCTTCGTTCTGGGCGGCATGGCGCCCGGCGTCCTCGTTCTTTCCTGGATCGCCGACCATCGCGATCCGCGCATCGCGATGGGCGTTTGCGCGTTTGCCTATCTCTTTTTCGCGCTGCTCGTGTGGGTCACGCCGGCGATCCGCGACGAGCGCCGCTAACCCTCGCCGCTCCAGAGCGGCGGACGCTTTTTGCGCCACGGATACGCGCGCTCGAGCTGTCCTGCCAGCGAGAAGAGCGTCTCTTCGTCGTTCCACCGTCCGGCAAACTGCACGCCGGCGGGGAGGTTATCGCCGGTTGAAAAGAGCGGGACGTTCATCGCCGGCTGTCCCGTGAGATTGAACACCGGCGTGTAGGGAAGCCAGTCGAACATCCGCGCCGAGATGTCGCGCGCGGCTTTTCGGATGAGCGCTTTGGAGCGAACGCGCGTCAAGAGGGCGATCTGCAACTCCTCGGCGCGCGAGAGCGCCAGTTCGCCGATGCGCACCGGCGGCGCGGCTAGTGTGGGGGTGAGCACGGCGTCATAACGCTGCATGAACGTCGCGAACGCCTCGCGCAAACGGCGCGCGTTGTGCGCGGCGGTGGTAAGCTCGTCCATCGGAAGCACGCGCGCGATCGCAAGCATCGCTTGGGTGGCCGGCTCAAGATCATCGCGCGCGACCTTTTTTTCCGGCGTAGGGTTCCCGGCACCAAGATGCCAGCCGATCTGACTTGCAAAGAATAGCAGCAAGGCATAGGACATCGCGGGATAGTCGATGCCTTGCGGTTCATCGTCAACGATCGTATGTCCCAGCGCTTCGCACTGGCCGGCGGCGGCGTCGAGCGCGGCGCGCGACTCGGCACTGATCCCATGCCCGAGCATCGGTCCCCGAACGACCGCGATGCGCAGGGAGCGTGGATCGCGCGAGACCGCTTCGAGCGCGCGCGCGTCGCGAAGCGCCACCGCGTCGAACAGCGCCGCGCTGTCGCGGACACTGCGGGATACGGCAAGGTCGACGTTGGCCTCGCCGATGACGCCGCCCGTCGTCGGAACGCTCCCGCGCGTGGGCTTCATTCCGAAGAGCCCCGTACAACTGGCGGGAATGCGAATCGACCCGCCCATGTCGTTCGCGTGCGCGAGCGGCACGACACCCGCCGCACAGAGCGCGGCGCTGCCGCCGCTCGATCCTCCGGGCGTGCGCGCGAGATCCCAGGGATTCCGGCAGGCGCCGAAGAGCGCGGGTTCGGTGTACGGAAGCAGGCCGAACTCCGGCGTGCTGGTCTTTGCAAAAACGTTCAGACCCGCGCTACGCGCGCGCAGGAAGAATTCGTGATCGGCCTGCGGGCGGTACGTCGAGAAATACCGGCTGCCCATGCTCTGCACGGCCCCGGCGAGCGGCGGACCAAGATCTTTGGCCAGAAACGGAACGCCCGCAAACGGGCCGGACGCGGGCGCCGCGGCGCGTTCGCGGGCGCGCTCGAACAGACGCGCCGTCACCGCGTTGAGCCGGGGATTGACGCGCTCGAGGCGGGCGATCGCCTCTTCCAGCAACTCCGCCGGCGTAATCGACCCCACGCAAACGAGGCGGCCGAGACCCAGGCCGTCCTCTCGGTCGTAGACCTCTCCGATGCTCACCCCCGACACTTGCGTCAGAACGCACGTTCTCCCTCGGCGGGCGGAATGTAAAGACTCCGTTATTCGTTAGGTCCATAGACCCATGGTGCTCGCAACTCCCCACGGAACCGCCCGATGTTGTAAGTATCAGGAAGAACGAGGTACACCCAATGCATGATGCTCCCGACGACATGTGCGTGATCGAAGAATGGATGATCGAACTGCTTGAAGACGATCGTCCCGTCGAACATTGCGCGTCCATCGAGGTGAGCGACGGATTGCACTGGATGTATCGCGCCGCGCTCGTGCGCTACAACTAGCGCTCCCTTACCCCGTTTTTCCCGGCGGCTTCCGGCCTGCCGGGCCTTTCTTCGAACGCCTCGTCATCGCAACTATGAGTCATGGCGAAAATCACGTGGCTCAATCACGCGTCATTTGCTCTAGATGACGGCGATGTTCGTTTGGTCTGCGACCCTTGGCTGACGGGAACCGCGTTCAATCGCGGTTGGCGATTGCTTTCGCCGAGCGTCTTTTCGCCCGATGCATTTGCCTCGGTCACGCACATCTGGTTTTCGCACCAGCATCCCGATCATTTCAGCCCCGGCGATCTGCGCGCGATTCCGCCCGAGATTCGTGCCGCCATCACCGTCCTGTACCACGAGACGATCGACAAAAAGGTGGTTCGTTTCTGTCGCAGCCTTGGCTTCGCCGATGCGATCGAGTTGCGCAACGACTCGTGGCACGAGATTTCACCGCGCATGCGCGTCCTGTGCAACGGATGGTCGGATCGCGACTCCTGGCTTGCAATTCAAACGCCGCACCACACGATTCTCAACGTCAACGATTGCGTCATCGATAGTCCGGCGCTCGCGCGTCAGATCGGCCGGCTCGTACCGAAGGCCGACGTGCTGCTCACCCAGTTCTCCTACGCCAACTGGGCGGGCAATCCCGACGCGGTCGATTTTCGCCGCGCGCATGCCAAAGAAAAACTCGATCGCATTGCAATCCAATGCGACGTGTTCCAACCCCGCTACGTCGTTCCGTTCGCGAGCTATGTGTGGTTTTCACATGAAGAGAACTTCTATCACAACGCCGAGATGAATCGCATCACCGGCGTGGCGCGCTTTTTGGAAGAACATCTACGCCGCGACGCCGTCGTGCTCTATCCGGGCGATGAATGGGAGATCGGCGGGCAACACGACTGGCGCCAGGCAGCGCAACGCTACGAACAGGATTTCGACGCATGCCTCGCCCGCGGTCCGGTCGACCGGAGTGCCGCCGTCCCGCCGGAAAAACTCGAGCGCGCTTGCGTCGAATTTCTCAAGCGGATCAAAAAGCGAAATCCGCTGCTTCCGATGCTGCCGAACATGGACACCACGATCGAACTTACCGATGTCCCACGCCGCGTGCACCTCGATTTAAACGGTTTGCGCGACGCACATGGATCCGAAGCACCGGATATCGCGATGAGCTCGGAAAGCTTGCTCTTTGCGCTGCGCGCTCCGTGGGGATCGAATGCGTTAGCCGTAAACGGGCGCTACACCGAACCTCGCCCGGGCAGCGCAAAGCGCTTCTTCAACCTGTTCCGCGCGGCGGATCTCAACGACCACGGCAAGGGCTTTGATTTCACCTGGCTGCGAAAAACGCTAGGGACTCGCTTGCGCAAGTCCCTAGCACGGGTTTGATCCCTCGAGAAGCTCGGGTTACTTCGGGTACGTCATTTCCTTGGGGACGACGTACTTGTCGAATTCGTCCGATGTTACGTAGCCGAGCGAGAGCGCCGCTTCTTTGAGCGTCGTTCCTTCGTGGTGCG
>DASSZO010000111.1:0-3579 GCA_035702815.1 Candidatus Aquilonibacter sp.
CGCGGGGAGCCTCGATGCCCAGCTTGACCTGGTCGCGATCGACGGCGACGACCACAATGCGAACGTTATCACCAATCATAATCGACTGGTTGATCTTGCGGCTCAGCACGAGCATGAAACGGCCCTCCTTGGCAATGCGCTGGGAGGGCCTTCTCGAAGTGGCTGGGAGCAGACCTTCTTCTTACGAAGCGGGCTCCGCTTGGGGTGCCGCCGGCAGCGATTTGCGCGGGATCGGCTGACGAACCGAAAAGCCGGAATTTTCGAGGACAACCTGGCGCCCGGTCCGGGTGCGCAGGTTGATGACGAGCGGCGCAAAGAGGTTCATCGTCATGTCCTCGGCGTCTTTGGTTACGACGACGACGGAGAGAATCGTGAAATCGGACGGGTTCTCGATCTCGAGCGCGGCCGTCGCATACGCGGGCAGCTTCGGATCGTACTCCTCAAAGATGAAATACGGGTCGACCGTCGGCAGGGCGACGTTGACGTCGTCGAGCGACTGCAGCCATACGAACGAGTTTTGGTCGTCGACGTTGAGCGCGAGCCAGCGATGAAGGTTCGGAAAACCCGGCAATCCCCACGGAAACCGAATCACGTCGGTCGCGTTGAACGTGCACGTCCCAAAGCGCGGGAACTCCATCGTCTGCGTGTCGTTTACGTTCATATCCGATTCCATTGATAAGCTCATGCGCTCCCCGAAGCTCCTATCCTAGGTAGTCGAAAAGGGTTTTGCCTTCGAGCCGGGTCGTCGTCGCGTACGCGGCCTGAAGGATCGTTTGCGTCTGTGAGAACTGGGAGGTCACCTTAGCTATATCGGTATCTTCCAGACTCGACTGCACGCTGGTGTCGTTAAGGACCTGTGAACCGGCGTTGTTCTTGAGCACGCCGGCCGCTTGGATCGACGAGCCGACCTCGGCGCGCGCGTTGAGCATGACCTCGGTCACGTGGTCGATGTCGCCCAACTGCGTCGAGACGTAGCCCGTCGTCGACGCCTGGTTCGTCAAGCCGAAGGCGCTCACGAAGTTCCCGGTCGTGGTGCCCGAGCCGGCCTCCCCGACGTCGTTAACGGTGAAGGCGGACGCCGGATTGGCGGTGCTCGTCAGCGAGAGGCGCTGCGTCTGCGCGTTGAAGCTGGCAGCCACTCCGGTCGTACCGGTCTGCGCGTTGATCTTCGCGAGGATTCCGGCCACCGTATCGGTCGGCAGAATCTGGATGTTCACGCCGCTCGGGCTCGAGGCACTGGCGATGTTGATCGCCAGATTGCCGGTCGAGTCGAACGTCAGCGGCGTTGCCATGATCTGCGTCGCTCCGGTCGCCGCCAGCTGGGTCGCGGTCGTGGTCGTCGCCACGACCGTATTGCGAAGATTGATCGCCTGTTGACTCTCGTCGACGACTTGGCCGTTGCGAAGCGTGTCGCGCAGTTTGATCAGCGTTTGGAAAACGTCCGGCGATCCGTCGGTCGAGTTGAAGTTGAACGCCTGCTGCAGCGTCACGTTGTTCGTGATCGTCGTACCGTTGGGATCTTGCAGCGTCTGCTGCACGATATTGCCCTGCGAGGTGACGCTCGTGACCGGGCTGCCGTGCGCGACGACGAGCGGAATCGTGCTCGGAACGCTGGTGCCGCCGAACACGTATTTTCCGTTGTACTGCGTGTTCGCAAACCCGATCGCTTCGGAAAGCAGTTGATCGATCTGCGTCGCGATATCGCCGCGCTGCGAGGAATTGATCGTATCGCTCGCGCCTTGGACGGCGAGATTGCGTGCCTGCTGCAGCACGCTGGTGAGGTTCGAAAGCGCGCCGTCGACGGTGGTGAGCTCGTTCTGCAGGTCCGTGAAGTTCTTGCCGAGCTGCGTCTGCACGGTGTTGTCGGCGCGTACGCTCAGATCTTGCGCGATGACGGTCGGATCGTCCGAGGGCGCATTGAGCGACTTCCCGGTCGACAACTGCTGCCCCTGATTTTGGTAGGTGGCGTACAGATTGTCGATCGAGGACGTTTGATCGCCATAGAGCGTCGAAGTTGCAATGCGCATCGGTTAGCCTCCTTACCCGCCGACACCAAGTCCGGTGATGATCGTATTGAGCAGTTGATTCATCGTGGCGATCGTCTTCGCCGCTGCTTGATACGCGTTTTGGTATTTGACCAGATTCTGCGTCTCTTCATCCAGATTGATGCCCGAGATGCTCTGGCGAACCTGATCGATGTTGCTCGCCAGCGACGTCTGCGACGTCGTTCCGGTGATCGCCGTTTGCGTGTCGATGCCGACCTGCGAGATCAGGCCGCCGTAAAATTGCTGCAGCGTCTGCACGGGAGCGGACTGAACGGAGAACCCGGCGTTGTGATTGCCCGACGGCGTGAACGTCACGCTCTCGATGCCGCCCGCGAAGCTGATCGCGCTCACCGTGACGTTCTCGGTTGAGTTGCCCGCGGGCAGCGTGACCGGTGCATCAATCGTGAGCACTTGTCCGACCCGGACGTTCGTGATGCCCGCCGGCAACGCGACCGTGATCGGCGTGCCGGCCGTCGCCGCCGAAGCCGAGGTCGTGACCAGTGCCGGGATCCCGACGTTGAACTGAAAGACTTTGACCAGCGCGTTGGCCGCGCCGTTATCGCTTGCCGCAAACGCGTTGGTCGCATTCTGTGCGACGTTGTTGATGCCGCTTGCGCCCAGCGCGCTCAAGAGACCGGCACCGGCCGACGGAGCGTCCTGAATCGTAAAGTCCGGCGTCTCCGGATTGCTCTGCTGCGTTCCGCGCAGATTCTGGTCTTCGTTCTGCGGATCGCGCGCGAAGACGATGCGCTGCGACGCGGAGTCGAACGACGCCGTCACGCCCGAGTGCAAGTTGTTGAAGTTCGTGACGAACTGATCGATCGTCGAGGCGTTGCCCGCCGCCGTTGTGTCGTACGTGAAGTTCGTGGTGACGCCGTCACACGTAACCGTCATCGTACCTTGCGTGCCGGCCGCGCCGGGCGGATTCGCGAGCGCGCCGTTCTGATCGATCGGCTGCGACGTATCGACGGCGTTGTTCGCCGAGTTCATCGGGACGACGAGCGACCCGGCGCTCGTGTTTGCAAGCGCAACGGGCAGTTGATTAGCATCGGTGATGCCGCACTTGATATTGCCCGCGGAGATCGGCAGGTTCGAAACGATCGGCTGAAAGAGCGCGGTTCCCGCAACCCCGTTCTGATCGTACGCGCCCTGCGTCACCCGGTTGACTTCGTTGGCAAGCGACGACGCGAATTGATCGAGCTGATTGCCGTAGACCGCGAGCTTGTTGTTGTACAGATCCTGCAGTGCGGCAAGCTGACCCGAGCCGAGCGGAACACCCGCCTGCGTCGACGGCGCGGGCGGCGTGGTTGCAAAATCGACCTTGAACGTCGGCTGGCCGTTCGACGCCTGCCCGACCACGGGCGAGGCCAAGTGGTAGGCGACGGTATCGTTGACCAAGGCTTGGCCGTTGACCGTGACGAGGGTCGATCCGTCGCTCTGAATCGACGTCTGCGTCGAAAGATACTGCGACAATTGGTCGATCAGGTAGTCGCGCTGATCGGCGAAGGTGTTGGGGCTGTCGCCGACGGCGGTC
>DASSZO010000117.1:0-4612 GCA_035702815.1 Candidatus Aquilonibacter sp.
CGATCGCAAGCGGGCCGAGAACATGCTGCGCGACAGCGAACGCCGGTTGCGGCTGCTGCTCGAGCAGGTTCCGGCGTTGTTGTGGACCATCGATCTCGATTTGATCTTTACGTCGGTGGTCGGTGCGGGTTTGACGTATCACGGACTCAATGCCGAGCAACTCGCCGGGGATCGCATCGAAGTCTTGTTGCCCGACGAGGAGTCCAAGCGGGTGGCCCTCGACGCACTCGCCCGCGTCTTCCGCGGCGAATCCGAGCGCTTTGAAGTGTTCTACAACGAGCGCTGGCTGCAGCATCACGTCGAACCGTTACGCACGGTGAGCGGGGCGATTATCGGCGCGATCGGCGTCGCCCTCGACATCACCGAGATCAAAGAGACGGCGGACCATCTTGCGCGGCTTGCGCGCGTCGATGCGCTCACGCAGCTTCCCAATCGCCTCGCACTTGCCGAGACGCTCGCCGAATCCGTTGCCAAGGCGTCGGACGCGCAGAGCGGCGTGGGCGTGCTCTTTGTCGATCTCGATCGCTTTAAGGTTATCAACGATACGTTGGGCCACCATGCCGGCGACGATCTGCTGCAGCAGTTCTCCGCGCGGTTGATGCGCGCGGCCGGCGATCGGGCGCGCGTGTTCCGCAACGGCGGCGACGAATTCGTCCTCGTTGCCGCCATCGACGCAACGACGTCGCTGCCGATGATTGCAGCCGACATCCAAGTCGCGCTCTCGGAACCGTTCGTGATCGACGATCGTCAGCTCTTCGTCGGTGCGAGTATCGGGTCGAGCCAGTATCCCGACGACGGAACGACGCCCGAAGAATTGATGTCGCGCGCCGATAACGCGATGTATCGCGCAAAATACAGCGGGCGAAACCGTATCGGATTTTCGGACACGTTGCGCGAAGAATCGGCGCCGTACCGCCTGCGCTTAGAGCAAGATTTGCATTACGCGATTCCCCGCGGCGAACTTCGACTCGAGTTCCAACCGATCGTCGATGCGATCTCGCAGGAAGTCATCGCGGCGGAAGCGCTGATCCGCTGGAATCACGGGCAACACGGACGCATCTTGCCCGAAGAGTTTATCGGCATCGCGGAAGAGAGCGGCATGATCTTGCCGATCTCGCGCTGGGTGCTTCGGAATGCCTGCACGTATGCCGCCGAATTACGCGCGAACGGCCATCCCAACTTCCGCATAGCGGTCAATCTCTCGGCGCGCGATTTCGGCGAAGTCGATCTCGCCGATACGATCGTCGCGATCCTGCAAGAGACCGGCTTACCTGCCTGTGCGCTCGAGATCGAGATCACGGAAAGCATGATGATCGACGATCTGGCGTTGATGACGATGCGCACCTTGCACGATCGCGGCGTCGGCATCGTCGTCGACGATTTCGGCATCGCCTATAGTTCCCTCGGCTATCTCAAGCGCTTGCCGATTACGGGCGTGAAGATCGATCGGACGTTCATCCGCGACATCTCCGATACGTACGATCGTGCAATCGTTCGCGCGATCGTATCACTCGCACGCTCGCTCGGTCTCGAAGTCGTCGTCGAGGGCGTCGAATCGGCGGAGCAATTTGCATTCGTCGAGACGCTCGTTGCCGATCGGATTCAAGGCTTCCACTTCGGGGAACCGGTCGATCCGGTGCGTTTTCGTGAGGGATTACGGGCCCGGCGTTGACGGCGGCGGAATGTTCGGGCAGTCTTCCTTGAGCTTCGTCGTTCCGCTCGCGCGGCTATACTGCATGATGTACTGAACGGCGTCGGGCTCCGACGCGCGTTGCGATGCCGGCGGAAATTGAAAGAGCATCGGCGCGCGTGAATTCACCCACGGATCGTCCAAGCGCGACCGAAAGTGCCACGTCCAATCCAGGTCGATCGTCTGCGACGAGCCGTCCTGGTAATGCACGATCGCCTTGACGTTGCTGCGCTCGTACATGCCGGTGTCGGGGTTGTACGTCGGCTCGCCGGACGCCGTGAAATCGACGGCGCCGCACGGCGCGCCGCCGCCCGCGCCGTTCCCGCTCGTGCCGGTTCCCGTTCCGTTGGTGCCGTTGCCGAGGCTGCCCGCGCCGGCGCCTTTACCCGCGCCCGCGCCGTGGCCGCCCATCGGGTAGTAATCCCAGACCGGTTTGGTGTGCCGCAGCTTGGGCGGCTTTGGCCGAGGCGCGCCGAGATGCTTGATCGCTTCTTTATGCGCCGCTTTGCCTTGCGGAAGCGGCACGACGGGCGTTACGCGCAACACGTGCGGCGGCGGTGGAGTCGGCGTCGGCTTGGGCGTCGGACGCGGCGTCGGCTTCGGTGTCGAGACGGCGATGATCGCGACCTTTTGGACGACCTCTTTCTGTTCGGGAACCGGACGCATTAGGGACGGAATCAAACCCGCCGCGATCTCGTGCAGCGCAACAGAACACGCTGCGGCAACGAGGATGCGCCGCAGGTTCGATTCGCCGAAGATCCGTTCGAGCCAAGCGTTGCGCCTGGTCGGCGGAGGAGTGATCGATCGTCTAATCAGGGTGCCCTTCTCTTAGAACCAAGCGCGGTAGGCTTCCTGGCAGCGCGCTCGAAAGGACGTTCCCCGTGAAGAACGAGCAATTGATCCGTGCAATTCCCGATTTTCCATTACCGGGGATCCTTTTTCGCGATATTACGCCGCTGCTCAAAGACAAAGACGGCTTCCGTGAAGCGATCGACCTCTTCGTCGACCGGTTCAAGGGCCGGGGCATCGATTATGTCGTCGGCGTGGAAGCGCGCGGCTACATGCTCGGCGCGCCGCTGGCCTACGCGATCGGCGCCGGCTTCGTTCCAGTACGCAAACCGGGAAAGCTGCCGTACAGCAAGCTCTCCGAGTCGTATGCGCTCGAATACGGCACCAACTCGCTCGAGATTCATGAGGACGCGCTTGGGCGCGGCGAACGCGTTGTCGTCGTCGACGACCTGCTCGCGACCGGGGGCACCGCCGCAGCGACCGCCCGCCTTCTCTCGCGGCTTGGCGCCAACGTCGAGGCGTTTGCTTTTTTAATCGAGCTCGAAGCGCTCAAAGGGCGCGACGCGCTCCCGGGAGTCGAGGTTGTCTCGTTCATTTCGTATTAGCATCGCGCTGTTCGCAGCGTCGCTAGCATTGTTTCCGCTCGCGTCGCAGGCGCGTCACGCGCCCGCACCCACGCCCACGGTTACGCCCTCACGTCCGCCGGAGGACCCGGTCGCGACGCAGATTGCACGCCGCGAGTTCGTCGCGTGGCAAGCCGGCATCGTCGATCCGTCGCGCTATGCCAAAGAATCACAAGCGGGGCTCACGCCCGACCGGGTTACGGACATCTCGAAACAGCTGGGCGGCGCCGGCAGCCTGCAAAGCGTCGAGTGGGTCGAGCCGGTTGTCGTCGAGGGGATGCCCGACGTCCACGGCTATCTGTACAAGATGACCTGTTCGAACGCCGTCGTGTACGAGCGCCTCATTCTGTCCCCCGACCGCAAGACGATCGATAGCGTCGTCTTCATGGACAAGCTGCCGCCGCACTAGCGCTCCCCGGATCGTCCGCGGCATGCAAGTGAAACCCTTGAGGTCGTTGCTGCCGATATGAGAGTATAGACGGATACTCCATATGACGATCGCTCAACTTATCGCCGCCGTTCAAGCCTACGACCCATCGATGGATGGGGAGTGGCTGCGGCGCGTCTATGAGGTTGCGGATCGGGCTCACGAGGGGCAGCGGCGCGCCTCGGGCGAGTCGTACATCGAGCACCCGCTCGCCGTCGCCGGTATCCTGGCCGAGCTCGAGATGGACCGGCACACGATCGCCGCGGCGCTCCTGCACGACGTCGTCGAAGATACGTCGATTACGAGCGAAGAAGTGGCCGCCGAATTCGGCGACGAGATCGCGAGTCTGGTCGACGGCGTCACCAAGCTGACGCGCATTCCGTATCAGTCGAAGGAAGACGCGCAGGTCGAGAACCTGCGCAAAATGTTTATGGCGATGGCGCGCGATATCCGCGTCATCATCATCAAGCTTGCCGACCGGCTGCACAATATGCGCACGCTCTCGAGCTTGCCGCATTCCAAACAGCAAGGCATCGCGCGCGAAACGCTCGATATCTACGCGCCGATCGCGCATCGATTGGGTATCTGGAAGATCAAATGGGAGATCGAGGACGAGTGTCTGAAGTACCTCGATCCCGAGCGGTATCGCGAGATCGTCGAACGCGTCGCCAAGACGCGACGCGAGCGTGAGAACGACGTTAGCGAGGCGATCGCGCGCCTGCGCGAAGAGTTCAAGTCGCTCAACGTCAACGCAGAGATCCAGGGCCGCCCGAAACACTTCTACTCGATCTATTCCAAGATCAAAAAGGGCCGCGACTTCTCGACGATCTACGATCTGACCGCAATTCGGATCATCGTCGACAGCGTAAAAGATTGTTATGCGGCGCTCGGCGCCGTGCATGCGATGTGGACGCCGCTGCCCGGGCGGTTCAAAGACTATATCGCGATGCCCAAGCCCAACATGTACCAGTCGCTGCACACGACGGTGGTCGGGCCGCAAGGCGAACCGCTCGAGATTCAAATCCGCACTGGGAGATGCATCGCACGAGCGAGTACGGCATCGCCGCGCACTGGCGCTACAAA
>DASSZO010000120.1:0-3021 GCA_035702815.1 Candidatus Aquilonibacter sp.
GGCAACTTCGGTTCGATCGATCCCGATCCGCCCGCCGCGTACCGTTATACGGAAGCGCGTTTAGGGCGGCTATCGCTCGAGCTGCTCACGGATATCGAAAAAGAGACGGTTCCCTTCGTTGCCAACTTCGACAACCAAGGCACGGAGCCGACGGTCCTTCCCGGCAAGCTTCCGCAGCTGCTCGTCAATGGATCGAGCGGCATCGCCGTCGGCATGGCGACGAATATTCCGCCGCACAATCTGACCGAAATTGCGGACGCCGTTGCGTTGCTGATCGACAGTCCGAATGCGACCGACGACGAACTGTGCGACATCGTCAAGGGCCCCGATTTTCCCACCGGCGGCGAAATTCTCGGACACGAAGCGATTCGCGAAGCATACAAAACCGGTCGCGGATCGATCACGATGCGCGGCAAAGCCGAGATCGTCGAAGACAAAGGCAAGCACCGGATCATCATCACCGAGATTCCGTATCAGGTGTACAAGAGCCGCATCGTCGAGTCGATCGCCGAAGCGCACGCGGAAAAACGCATTCAGGGCATCTCGGCCCTGCACGACGAGTCAAATCGTAAAGGCATGCGCGTCGTCGTCGAACTGCAGAAGAGCGCGACGCCCAAGGTCGTGCTCAACCAGCTTTTCAAACACACGCCGCTGCAGTCGAGCTTCGGCTTCAACATGTTGGCGCTCGTGCCCGTGGGCGAACCGCGCGCCGATGGTTCCGCGGCGCTCGAACCGCAAGTTCTGACGCTCAAGCAGCTGCTCGAACATTTCATCGAGTATCGCAAGGACGTCGTCACCCGCCGCACCCGATACGATCTGCGCAAGGCCGAAGAGCGCGCGCATCTACTCGAAGGCTACCGCATCGCCCTCGACAACATCGATGAAGTCATCGAGATCGTGCGCGGAAGCCAGACGACCGACGAAGCGAAGACCAAACTTTCGTCGCGTTTCGGTCTCTCCGACATTCAGTCGCAAGCGATCGTCGACATGCGCTTGCGCACGCTCGTCGGCCTCGAGCGCCAGAAGATCGAGGACGAGTACTCCGAGCTGATCAAGACGATCGCAGAGTTGCAAGACATCCTCGGCAGCCCGCGGCGTATCGCCGCTATCGTCAAGAGCGAAACGCTCGACCTCAAGAAGCGCTTCGGAGACGAACGGCGCACGCAGGTGCTGCCGGCCGAGAACGAGATTTCGATGGAGCAGCTCGTCCCGAACGTCGACGTCGTCGTGACGTATACGGTCGGCGGCTACATCAAGCGCGTGTCGGTCGATACGTTCCGCACGCAGAACCGCGGCGGACGCGGTGTGACTGGCATCGCGAACCTCAAGCGCGAGGACGTCGTGCGCAACTTCTTCGTAACCAAGACGCACGACCACGTGCTCTTCTTTACGAACAAGGGACGCGCGTATCGCTTGCGCGGATACGAGATTCCGGACACCACGCGCACGGCGCGCGGAACGGCGCTCGTCAATCTGCTCACGCTGCCGCCGGGCGAACACGTTACCGCGGTCTTCCCGATCCACGAGTTCGGCGAAGGGCGCTTTATGGTAATGGTCACCCAGCAGGGCGTCATCAAGAAGACGCCGCTGGCCGAGTTTGCCAACGTGCGCCGCAACGGCCTCAACGCCATTAACTTGGATGAGGGCGACGAGTTGCTCGCGGTCGATCTCTCGGACGGTACGCGCGATATCATCCTCGGCTCGACCAGCGGCATGGCCGTCCACTTCAATGAAAAGGACGTTCGTCCGATGGGCCGCAACGCACGCGGCGTCAAGGCGATGACCCTCGATGAGGGCGACACGATCATCGCGATGGACGTGATCGAACCCGAGCGTAAAGAGGTCTTACTCGTGACCTCGCAAGCGTTCGGGAAACGGACGCCGATCGAGGACTACCGTCACACGTCGCGCGGCGGCAAGGGCGTCAAGGCCTTTGCTCGCGAGCGCGAGGACATCGGCAAAGTGATCGATCAGATCATGGTTTCGCCGGACGATCAGGTGTTGATGATCACGACCGGCAACCAAGTGATCCGTCTGAAGGTCAGCGACATTCGCAAGGCCGGCCGCTCCACCAAGGGCGTGCGACTGCAGCGACTGGGCGAAGGCGATGAAGTGATTGCCATCACCAATCTGGGCAAACAGGCGCAGTTGGTCACGGGCATCACCGGCGAGCCGACCGAGATCGACCTGTAACCGATGGGTAGCCACCAGGGTTTGAAGAAGTCGGAGGTAGTAATTCCCAAGTTATGAGCGCATTGCCAGACGTTACCCAAGCAAGTTTCCAAGACGAGGTGCTCGGCTCATCGCAGCCGGTGCTCGTCGACTTCTGGGCACCGTGGTGCGGGCCGTGCCGAATGCTCTCGCCCGTCGTCGAGAAAGTAGCGTCTGCGAACTCTGGTAAAGCCAAGTTCGTGAAGCTCAACACCGACGACAACCCGAGCATCGCGGGCCAGTACCAGGTCTCCGGAATCCCGTGCCTGATCCTGTTCAAAGACGGTCAGCCGGTCGATCGCATCGTCGGGTACGTTCCTGAGAACGTCATCTCGTCGATGCTCGCTAAGCACGTAGCGTAGTGTCGTCCGTGTTCCGCGGCGTGCCCGCGGTGCATACACTGCTCGAACATCCGGCGGTCGCGCCCTACGAGTCTCTCGTGGGGCGCGCTGCTTTGCGCGACGCGATCGATGCCGAACTCGATCGCGTGCGCGCAGCGCGTGAAACGCTGCCCCTCGAACTCCTGGTGGAGCGCATCGTGTCGCGCATCGAAACGCACGCGGCGCACGATTTGCGCGCGGTCATCAACGCGACAGGAACCATTCTGCATACGAACCTCGGCCGCGCTCCGCTCGCGCCGAGCGCGTTTACCGATGCCTGGGCTATCGGGCACGGTTATTCGAACTTGGAATTCGATCTCGCGGCCGGCCAGCGCGGATCGCGCTACGACCGGGCTTCGTCGATTCTGCGGGAAATAACCGGCGCGCAAGACGCCGTCGTCGTCAACAACTGCGCGGCGGCGATTCTCTT
>DASSZO010000225.1:0-12326 GCA_035702815.1 Candidatus Aquilonibacter sp.
CCGGTTTGGTCACGCCATGGAGCGTCAAGTCGCCGTCGACGGTGAACTCTTCGCCCGCGCCGTGCACCGCGGTGCTCGTGAACGTGAGCTTCGGAAACTTCTCGACGTCGAAGAAATCCGCGGAGCGCAGATGTGCGTCGCGGTCGGCGACCTTGGTGTCGATCGATGCGGCGTCGATCTCCGCGGCGATCTTGGTGGGAAGGTGGCTCGCGTCGTCGACCTCGAGCTGCACGTCGAACGTGCCGAAGCTGCCGCGAACCTTGGAGATCATCAAGTGGCGGACGGTAAACTCGACGTGCGAGTGGGTGGGATCCACGGCGTAAGTGCTCATGGTGCGTATGCTCCTTTTATTGGCGATGTTGCATAAGCAGCATACGATAAGTAAGTGAAAAGCGCAAGGGGCCTGAGCTTGCCTGGTGGACGATTCAAAGGAGGGGTTCTCTTACCAAAGTCGCATTTCACGAAGCCCTAGACACGCGTCCCGTCCGGAGGCTCCAACCCAGTGGAAGACAAGATGCTGACGTGCAAGGACTGTGGATCACAGTTCGTTTTCTCTGCACGCGAACAACAGTTTTTCGCAGAGAAAGGCTTTCAAAATCAACCGCAGCGTTGTCGTGACTGCCGTCAAAACCGGCGCTCGCAGAACGGGGAAGGGGCAGCTCCCGCCGCCCGGCCGAGTTTCGAGGCCGTCTGTGCGGAGTGCGGCGTGACGACGACGGTTCCGTTCCGCCCGCGTGGTGATCGCCCCGTCTATTGCCGCACCTGCTATACGGCTCGCGTTCCGGCCGGCGTCTAGTCCGCCGGTGGACAATGAAGACATCGCGCCGGGCCCGAAGGCTCGGCGCGATGTCTTTTAAAGAAGAAGATTTGACCGCGGTCGGGTGGGATGGCGACGCGGTCTCCTATGTCGACCAGCGTTTGCTCCCGCACGAAGTGGTACGCAAGCGCGCGCGCACGGTCGACGAGATCGAAGAGGCGATTGCGACGCTTGCCGTGCGCGGAGCCCCGGCAATCGGCGTCTTCGGCGGCTATGGCGTTGCGTTGCTGCGCGACACGATTTCGGCAGACGAGGCGTTCCGGGCGGCAGCCGCGCGCATCCGCGCTGCGCGCCCCACGGCCGTCAATCTCGCATGGGCCGTCGACCGCGTCAGCGCTGCGGACGACATGCTTGCCGAGGCCCACGCGATCCATCGCGAGCAGATCGCCGTCGATACCGCCATCGCCGACGCGGGCCTAGAACTGATCGGAAAGAACGCGACGATTCTAACGCACTGCAACACCGGCCCGATCGCCACGGCCGGCGGCGGGACGGCGCTGGGAGTCATCATCAATGCCGCGCGTGCCGGAAAGAAGCCGCACGTGTACGTCGACGAGACGCGACCGCTCTTGCAAGGCGGACGCCTGACGTACTTCGAGCTCGCGCATGCCGGCGTCGACGCGACGCTGCAGGTCGATGGCGCGGCTGCGATCGCGATGGAACGCAAAGGCATCGATCTGGTGATCGTCGGCGCCGACCGCATCGCGCGTAACGGCGATACCGCCAATAAGATCGGAACCTACGGGCTTGCGGTGCTCGCCGCGCATCATGGCATTCCGTTTTATGTCGCCGCTCCGCGCAGCACGTTCGACTTCTCTATCGCCTCCGGTGCGGCAATTCACATCGAAGAACGAAGCGCGCGCGAAGTCACATCGTTTGGCGAGCGCGTCGTTGCCGTACCTGATGCGCGCGTCTACAATCCGGCCTTCGACGTTACACCGGGACATCTCGTCACCGCGTTCGTCACCGAATATGGCGTGATCCGGCCGCCATACGCGGAGTCCATCGCCTCACTGCAAGGGCGACCGTCGTTCTCCGCCCTCGATAACGTGCGGTAGGGCGTGAAATACTACGAGTTCGTCGACAAGCAGCCGAAGATCGGGTCGGTGGTCGTTATCGAGGGGACCGAGCGCGCATTAGCGGAGCGTGCTCTCGACGCCGTTCTCGACCGATTGCTGCCCAGCGACATGCGCGATCTCAATCTCGAGCGGTTTCCGGCGGCGGAGTGGAGTGACGCCGGGCGCCTTCGGGAAGCGGTGCAGGCAATGCCGTTTCTGGCCGACCGGCGCGTCGTCGTCGTGACCGACGCTCAAGCGCTCAAAGCAGCGCCGCGTCGCGATCTGCTTGCGGTTGCGGAGAACGTCCCGGCCGGAAATACTCTCGTCGTGACAGACCTGCTTTCACCGCGGTCGCAGCGTCCGCAACCGCTGGGCGCGCAACTCGGCCGCGCCGCGCTGCGCATCGACACCACGGCGAACGAGGAAGCGCGCTCGCGGTTCATTCGCGAGACGCTCGAGCACCTTGGCGCCTCTGCCGAGCCGCGGGTCCTCGCGGAACTCACGCGCAGCGAATCCGATCTGGCCGCCGTTCGCAACGACCTCGAAAAACTCGCGCTCGCGGGCAAGAAGATCACCTTTGCCGATCTGGAGGCCGAGTCGCTCGCGATCGAAGATCCCAAGGCCTATTTGTACGCCAGCGCCCTCGTCGAAGGAAAGGTCGCGCAGGCGCTCGGCATCGCGCACGAGCTCTTTGCGAACGATCCGCGCGGCGCTGCCATTCCGCTGCTGTCGGCGCTCGCGACGGAATGTTCGTTCATCTGGGAGTTGGCGCGACCCGGCGGATCGCTGCCCGCGCGAGCACGATGGCGCGAACGCGCGCTGCGGCCAATTGCCGCTCGAATCGGGGAGAAGCGTGCCCGGGTCGCCTACGAGCGCGCGGTCCGGGGGGTCGAATCGATCGTGACGGGCAACGCCGGCAACGATCCCGACGATCATCGCACCTTGGTTGACCGGATAACGACGGAGCTTTCCGGCCTGAGCCGCCGATAACCAATCAGTACCATGGACGTCATTTCGCCACCCGAGCCCGAGGTTCACGACGCCGATCCCAAGCAGCAGCTTGTGGACGACGTGGAACGGGTGCGCACCCAACGCGAGGATCTCGACCGGCAGATCGTGTCGGATCGGGAGAAGCTCGCCACGATTCGCACCGCGCTCGACGCGATGATCGCGGCATTGTGGCGCGACGTCTTCGGGCAGCAGCAGAGTACGCGCGAGCGCGAGAATATTACGTCCGCACTCACCTTCGGATGGTTGCAGGGGTACCAGTGGATCTCGATTGTTGCGATGGTGGCGCTCGCCGCCGGCGCGATCGGGCTGCTTGCGGCGACCGGCGCGATCGTGGCGGTCGGTCTCTACGTCGTTTTGGCGCTCGTCGGCTACGTCGTCGCGCGCGACCAATGCCTATCGCCGATTCGGAAGACGCGCGCATCGTATTTGGGCGACGAAGGCAAGGACCTTCGCTTTGTCGCGTTCGCGCATTACGAGCCGGGCTTGCATCATCCGCTCATCGGATTTGACGGCCCCGTCAACGGACAACTGGAAGATCGTTCGTGGAAGATTCCCGGCGTCCGCGATAAGGACGCGTTGGATGAAACGTTTCTCGAGGTTATCGACGAGCGGCGCAGTAACGTCTTGCTGACGCGCTTCCCCGACAAGAAGCCGACGCTGGTTCACGCCGATTTGGAAAACCCGTTCATTCGTGCGTACGGTGTCTTTTTTCAACGCGCGCTCGAACGGCATATGATGACGGTTCAGGCGCAGGCGGAAGAGTTTCGTGAGGTCGTCAAACATTTCGGCACGCGCAAGACGCTCGACGAGCGCCTCAAACGTCTCGAGGGCGAGTTGTCGGAATTCGACGGAACCGCTGCGATCATGCGTGCATTGCCGGTCTCGGTCCCCGTTCGTAACGAACTGCTTAGGCAAGTTGTGCTCTTTCGTTTGGGCGAAGCCTCCATCGCGCGCGGCATGTTCTTGATCACCGGCGATCGGGCCGATGCGACGGAGATTCTGCAGACGATCGCGCGCGCGAGCGCGGCGTCGCTCCTGCGCCTTTCATTTTCGCAGATCAAGATCGGCTACGTCGGTCAGGGTGCGTCGACGGTTTCACGCATGTTCGAGGCGGCCAAACGCGCGAAGTCGATCCTCTTCATCGACGAGGCGGAGCGTTTTTTTGGAACCGGCGGATCGGCGCAGTACGAATCGATGCGGCGTGAAGCCGTTGCCGCGATCGTCAAAGAGTGGGAAGCGCTTGAAGATCGCAGCGACGTATGGATTGTTGCGGCCGCGAAGACGCGCGAGGGGCTCGATGACGGCGTCGTTGCGCGCTTCGGCAAGCTGATCGATCTCTATCCCAGCGACGATGCGCATACGACGACGGTTATCACCACCGACGGGGACGCGCCCGCCGGCTGCGCGGATGCCGCTTTGCCGGAGCTCATCAACGAACGCATTCGTCTGCTGGCGGCGATGTTCTCGCACATCGATGCGATGGAAGGCCAAGGAATCGCCGTTCCGCGCGCTGTGCTCGTAACGGGCCCGTCGCTGCCGGCGCAACGTGCCGTGATCAACGGCCTCGCCGCGCAAACCGAACTTCCCGTGATCGACGCTCTCGTCGATGATGTGGACACGGCGCTGCTCGCCGCGCGCGAACAGGGCAGCGCCGTGCTCGCCGTCGACGTCCCCGAATATGCGGCCCCGGGCGCCGTCGCGCACTTGGCGATCCTCATCGACGAGCTCAAGGAGAAGAAGGTCCCGGTGTTCGTCGTTGCGACCGCCGTCAGCCCGCAAGCGGTCGATCCGGAGCTCCGGGCGCGTTTTGCCGAGGTGCTTGACCTTTCCGAGCTATCGGCGGACGCCCGGCGGCGCAAGCTTCGCGAACTGCTGGCGGAAAAACCGCTGGGCTTCGACCTTGACGCCGCGCTCGAGCAGCTCGAGTCCCAGACCGACGGTATGCGCGAAGAGGATATCCGGGCATTCGTCGACGACGCGTCTCGTAAAGCCGCCCTGCGCGCGATCGAGTCCGGAGAGAGCGAGCACGTCGTGCTGACGCTGACCGATTTTGAGCGCCGCCACGGGCCGTCCCCAATTGCGACCAAAGACGACGAGGCAGCGCTCTAGGCGGAGGCGAACGGAGCCTTCGTCCCATGGATTACCGTACGTATGCCTCGCCGTTCTCTTGGAGATACGGCCGTAGCGAGCTTCGCGCGCTTTTCTCGGAAGAGGAGCGGCGCAAGTTGTGGCGCGCAGTATGGGTGGCCCTTGCCGAAGCCGAGGTCGCGCACGGACTCGTCAGCCAGGAAGAACTTGCCGACCTGCGTGCGCACGCCGGCGAGATCGATATCGAGGCCGCGCTCGAGATCGAGCGTGAGATCCATCACGATCTCATGGCCGAAATTCGGGTCTTCGCCTCGCAGGCGACCGTCGGCGGCGGCAAGCTGCACCTGGGGGCGACCTCGATGGATATCGAGGACACGGTCGAGACCTACCGTCTACGGCGCGCGCTGTCGCTGGTCGGCACCAACCTCGGCGCACTCTTGCGGTCGTTCGGAACGCGGATCGGCCAGTACGGCGACCTCGTCTGCATGGCGTTCACGCACCTGCAGCCCGCGGAGCCGACGACGCTCGGCTACCGGCTCGCGATGTACGCGCAAGATCTCCTCATCGACGACTCCAACCTCCGCTTCGTTTTCGAGCAACTGACGACCAAGGGGCTGCGCGGCGCGGTTGGAACCGCGGCGTCCTACGAGCACCTGCTCGACCATTCGGGTGCGTCGGTGCAGATCGAGGCGCACGTCCTCGAGCGTTTCGGTCTGAGCGCGCGTGAGATTGCGACGCAAACCTATCCGCGCAAGCTCGACTATTTGCTGCTGTCGGGTTTGGCCGGCCTCGGCGCTTCGCTTTCGAAGTTTGCCGCGGACGTTCGCATCCTGTCGAGTCCCGAATTCGGCGAAGTCGCCGAACCGTTCGGCAAATCGCAGGTCGGAAGTTCCGCGATGCCGTTCAAGCGCAATCCGATCATCTGCGAGCGCATCGATTCGCTCGCGCGATTGCTCGTCGGATATGCGGACGTCGCGTGGCAAAATGCCGCCACCAACTATCTCGAGCGCACGCTCGACGACAGTGCGAATCGCCGTACGATTCTTCCCGAAGCGCTGCTCTGCGCCGACGAACTGATCTCGCTCGCGCGTAAAGTCGTCGACGGGCTGCGCGTGGAAGAGCGGCGCATCGCGCACAACCTGCGCACCTATGGTCCGTTCGCGGGCACCGAAGCGGTGATGATGGAAGCCGTGCGTGCGGGCGGTAACCGGCAAGACCTTCACGAGACGATTCGCGAAGCGGCGATGGTAGCGTGGGCCGCGCTCGCCCGCGGCGAAGATAATCCGCTTGCAAGCCGTCTGGTCGACGATCCGGCGCTCACCGCGCTGGTCGATCCGGCCGAGATCCGGCGGCTGCTCGATCCGGGTAAGCACGTCGGCACCGCGCCGCAACGCGCGCGCGCCGTTGCCCGCAAAATTGATGAGCTCGCGGAATTTCCGCAACAAAAAGAGGTTCTCGCGTGAATAAGGGGTTGGAAATCACCCGCGGCAAAACGAAAGTTTTGTTCGAGGTTCCCGGGTCGCCCGATCAAGTGGTCGTCCAGCAGACCGACAGCATTTCCGCCGGCGACGGCGCTCGGCGTAACGAGATTGCGGGAAAGGGGCGGCTTGCCGCTCAGACGACCGCGCGCGTGTTTCGCCTCCTGAATCTCTGCGGATTGCCGACCCACTATCTCAACGGCGGCGAAGACGACGACAATAACGAAATGCTCGTCCGCCGCTGCAACATGATTCCACTCGAGGTCGTCGTGCGCGGCGTCGCGGCCGGATCGTTCGTAAAGCGGAATCCCGGCGTCGCACGCGGGGCGTTGATGATCCCGCGTGTAATCGAATTCTTTTTCAAGGACGACGCCAATCACGATCCGATGATCACGCCCGACGCGATCATCGGCAACGGCATCGCCAACCCGCAAGAAGTCGGCATCATGAACGAGCTCGCGCGCTTGACGTTCGAGATTCTCTCGCATGCCTGGCGCAAGCGCGACGTTTTGCTGGTCGATTTGAAGATCGAGTTCGGACGCCTCGCCGGTGGTCCGGATAAAGGCCAGCTCGTGATTGCCGACGTGATCGACAACGACTCGTGGCGCATCTGGCCGCAAGGGCGCGAAGAACTGATGCTCGACAAGCAGATGTATCGCAATCTCGAATCGGTCGATGACGCGGCGCTCGCGCGCGTCAAAGGCGCGTACGAAGAGGTCGCGGAGCTGGTTGGAACGTTCCCCGTCATGCGCCCCGGTATGGCCGCAGTCGTCGGCGACGGACCGGAACGCACGGAATCGATCAATGCCGTCGTTGCCGCGCTCCAGCAACTCGGATTGCCGACAATTCGCCACATCGCAAGCCCGTCGAAGACACCCGGCTACGTGCTTCAACTCGTGCAGCAGTTGGAAGCGACGTTCGCGCGTCTCTTCTTCGTCGCAGTCGACGAAGACGGAACGTTGCGCGCCATGCTGGACTCGGCTTCATCGTCGCCGGTGCTCGATTGGCGGGGCGATCCCGCCGAGCTGGCACTCGATTGCGCGAAGCTGCTCGGTCTTGAAGATACCGTGCTCTACGGACGGACGCTGCTGATGCAAGCGAATGCGCGATCGTCGGTCCTGCACGCGGATGCGCTGCTCCAGCAGCAGGCGCAAATTGCTGCGACCCCGCCCGGTACGGCTCTTGGCTGAGCTCGATACCTCCGGCGTAGCCCTGCGGAGCGACGAACTCGCGAGGATCGAGCGCACGCTCGGGCGCGCGCCGTCGGTCGTCGAACTTCACGCGTTCGATGCGCAGTGGAGCGAGCATTGCAGTTACAAGTCGAGCCGCCATCACCTCAAAAATCTCCCGACGACCGGTCCGCGTGTCGTTCTCGGTCCCGCCGAAGATTCGGGCATTCTGCACCTCGGCGAGCACGAGGGCGAGCGATACGGCATCGTGATCGCGCACGAGTCGCACAATCACCCGTCGCAGGTCGTTCCGTTTGAGGGTGCCGCTACCGGCATCGGCGGCATCGTTCGCGACGTCGTCTGCATGGGCGCGGAAGTGATCGCCGTTGCGGACCCCCTCCGCTTCGGGTTGGTCGATGATGCGCAATCGCATCAGCGCTATGTTGCGCAGACCGCCGTCGACGGAATCAGCGCGTACGGCAACGCGATCGGCGTCCCCAATATTGCAGGCGACGTCTACTTTGACGAACGCTTCGACGACAATTGCTTGGTCAATGTCGTGGCCATGGGCGTGGTCAAAGAATCGGAGATCATCCATTCCTACGCTCCGCAAGGCGCGGCGGGATGGGACATCATCCTCGTCGGCAAGGCGACGGATCCCAGCGGCTTCGGCGGCGCTTCGTTCTCCTCGCTGACGCTCGACGCTGCGGACGAAGAGTCGAACAAGGGCGCGGTTCAAGTTCCCGATCCGTTCCTCAAAAACGTGCTGATGCGCGCGAGTTATGCCGTCTTCGGTTATCTGCGCCAACACAACATCACCGCGGGCTTCAAGGATCTGGGCGCCGGCGGCATCATGGGATGCTCCGCCGAGATCACGTCGGCGGGCGGATACGGCGCGGATATCGATCTGGACAAGGTCAACGTCGCGATCGATTCGCTCAAGCCGGAAGTCATCGCGATCGGCGAGACACAGGAGCGGCTGATCTGGGTCGTCCCGCCGGCGGTGACGCCGCAGATCCTTCGTATCTACAACGACGACTTCACGCTGCCGCAGATCGCGTTCAACGCGCGCGCCGTCGTCATCGGTACGGTAACGCAAGAGAAGCGATACGTGCTGCACTACCGCGGCGAGACCGTGATGAACGTCGACATCGATTTTCTGACCGGCTCGATTCGCGATGAGCTGCCGTACGAGGAGATCGACGTCGCGCGCGAGATCGTCGACGAAGCCCCGCTCGTCACCGGCGTGCAGATGGATGAACTGCTCGAACGAGTGCTGTCGCATCGTGACGTTGCTTCTCGCGAACCGCTCTACCGCCGTTACGATTCGGTCGTCCGCGGCGCAACGGTACTGCCGCGCGGTGCCGGCGACGCGGGTGTCCTTGCACCGGTCTTCGGCGCGCCGCTCGGCGTCGCGCTCTCGGTTGCCGGTAATCCGCGCTACGGGCGTCTGAACGCACGCGCCGCCGGCGAGCACGCCGTCTATGAGGCGGTGCGCAAATCGGTCGCGGTCGGCGCGCGCCCGATCGGTCTGACCGATTGTTTGAACTTTGGAAACCCGCGCAATCCGGCGCATCTCGGGCAGTTCGTCGCCTCCATCGAGGGGCTAGCGCGCGCTGCCGGCGCCTTCGGCACGCCGTTCGTCTCCGGTAACGTGAGCTTGTACAACGAGTCGGCGGGCGGCAATGCCGTGCCCGCTTCACCGATTATCGCGTGCGTCGGCGCGCTCACCGACGTCTCGACCGTCGTCTCCACCTCACTCAAACAAGCCGGTTCCGTCCTGTACTTTATCGGAACGCCGCAAAGCGCGCTCGGCGGATCCGTCGTCATCGACGTGCTCGGGCGGCACGATCCGCGCTTACCGGCAATCGATTACGACACCGTCGTGCCGCAACACGATATGCTGCTCGCTGCCGCTTCCGCGAATGTCCTTCGCGCCATGCACTCGATCGGAAACGGCGGTTTGCTCGTTGCGTTGTGCGAGATGGCATTTCCGACCCTCCGCCGTGGGATCAAGCCGATCGGCGTCCAGGTCGACGATCCATGGCAATGGACGCACGGAAGCGTCGGCGACATCGAAGCGTTCTTCGGTGAGAGCGGCGGCTTCATCGTCGAAGTCGCGGCCGAGGACGTCGAAGCATTCGAGGGAATCGCGGACGACATCGAAGGCGTTCATGAAATCGGCGTGACGATCGATCAGGCGGTGCTCGCCGTCGATGACGAAGCGTTCGATCTGCATCGCTTGCGCGACATGTGGATGAAGCCGCTTCGCGAGGTGTACCCGTGAGCAAGCGAATTGCCGTGCTCGTCTTTCCAGGGACGAATTCCGAAGAAGAGACGCTGCGGTTGCTGCGCGACTGTGGCGGTGATGCGCATCTCGTGCATTGGAGCCGCGCATCGCTGCTGCCTAAATTCGACGCCTACGTCCTGCCGGGCGGCTTTGCATACGAAGACCGCATCCGTGCGGGAGCGATCGCCGCGCACGACGAGATGATGGATTACGTGATCGAAGGCGCGCGTGAAGGCAAGCTCGTGCTCGGCGTATGCAACGGCGCACAGATCTTGCTCGAGGCCGGGTTGGTCCCGGGAACCGGCGAGGTCCGGCGTCCAACGGCCGCGTTTACGCGCAACGGTCCCGTCCCGCATTTCATCTGCACGCACGTGTGGGTGAAGCTGGCGATCGATCCGGCGCGTTCGCCGATCACGGCCGGCTTGCATCGCAACGAACTGATTCCGGCCTGGGCCGCGCATGGTGAAGGGCGCCTGGCCGCCGACGAAACGCATTTGCGTGAACTCGATCAAAACGGCCACGTCGCCTTCGTGTACGCACACCCCGACGGACACGTTGATGCCAGCGCGACGCCCAATCAATCGGCGCTCAACGCCGCCGCGCTCGTGAATAAAGAGGGCAACGTGCTGGCAATCATGCCGCATCCCGAACGCGACGGATGGACCTTTAACCACCCCGACCGTCGCGGCCGCCATGGCATCCTGGAGCCCTCGGGCGGCGCGGTCTTTTTCCGCAGTTTTGTTGCCGGAGTGCATGCTCGATGAAACGCAGCGTTGCGATCTCGCTCAAAATTCCCGACAACGCCGCGTACACGACGCTGACGACCCTGCGCCGCTTGGGCATCGACGCCGCGCGCGTCGAGCGCAGCGAGGTGTGGGTGGTCGAGGACGACGGGGACGAGCGCGATTTCCTTGCTCGCATGGAGTCGAACGAAACGATCTTCAATCCGAACAAACACCGGCTGGTCGATCTCGGCATCGATCGTCCGCGGCCGGGAGAAGTGTGGATCGCCGAGCGCGGCGCGCACGATGAGACGCGCGAGCATCTGGGCGGCAAGCGTATTGCGGGCATCTCGAAGGCTCGCCGGTACGTCGGCTGGCGTCTGGTGCAATCGAACGGTGCTCCGGCAGATGATGCGGTCGTTCGTTCGGCTGCCGAATTGCTGTTATGTAACCCCGCTACCGAAACGGCTCTTTACGAAGGATCGCAATGAATCGTCAGTACACGATCGCAACCCTCGGCTCGCACTCGGCGCTGCAGATTCTCAAAGGCGCGCACGACGAAGGCTTCAAGACCCTCGCCGTCGCGAACCGCGACACCGAACGCCTCTACCGCTCGTTTGCGTTCATCGACGAAGTCATCGGGGTCGATTCCTACTCGGAGTTTCCGGGACTGATCGGTGAACTCGAGCAGCGCAAAGTCATCATCGTTCCGCACGGCTCGTTCGTCGCGTATCTGTCGCTCGACGAGCACAAGAAGATGACGATTCCATACTTCGGTAACAAGGCCGTCCTCGACTGGGAAGCAAGCCGCGAATTACAGCGCGACTGGCTCACGCAAGCCGGGATCACGATGCCGCGTCAGTTCAAGACGGGCGCGGACATCGATCGGCCGGTTATCGTCAAACTGTACGGCGCGGGCGGCGGCAAGGGCTATATGTTCATCCGCGACGCTCGCGATTTCGAACAGCGCTCGAAGGAGCTCAAGAAAGCGTACACGATTCAGGAATACATCGTCGGCGTTCCGCTCTACATCCACTACTTCTATTCGCCGCTCGAAGACCGGCTCGAGATCATGTCGATGGACCGTCGCTACGAGACGAACGTCGACTCGCTCGGCCGCATTCCGGCCGCCGCACAGGAAGGCATGGATGTCAGCCCGTCCTACGTCGTCGTCGGCAATCAGCCCGTCAGCCTTCGCGAGTCGATGCTCGCCGAGGCGTTACGGATGGGCGAGAACGTGGTACGAGTCAGCAAAGAGATCGCAGGCCCCAAGGGCCTCTTCGGCGCCTTCTGCATCGAAACGATCATCACGCCCGATATGCACTTCTACTGCATGGAAATCTCCGCCCGAATCGTAGCCGGAACCAACCTCTTCATCGACGGTTCGCCGTACTCGTACTTGAACTACAGCGAGCCGATGTCCACCGGCCGCCGCATCGCCCGCGAGATCAAAAACGCACTTCTCACGAACAACTTGCGTTTAGTACTCGATGACTCAAGCAAATTGTAAGCACCAGGGATTTCAAAGTTCCGCTCACGACAGCGGCTCCGAACGAGCGCCGAAGCCAGGATGGCGAGAGGCGCGAGGAAGGCAGCAGGAGCGGAGCCAGGACGGCGGAGCGAGGAGCGTGGTCGAGGACCTCGCACAGGCCGAAGCACTCTAGCGACAGAATCCGAACGAGGCAGTCATGGG
>DASSZO010000275.1:0-9568 GCA_035702815.1 Candidatus Aquilonibacter sp.
TCACCGGCTGGGAGATGATCGAGCGTCTGGTCGACATCTTCATGCATACGCCGTTCGACGGCGACGCGTCGGACGGGAAACGTCACTTGCACCGGGTCGAGCAGTTGTTTGAATTCGGCGACGCGCAGCGCGAGCGAACGCTCAAAGCGATCGAAGCGGGCGCCGTATCGGGTGCGGAGACACCCAAAGATCTTCTCTAAATGACACCCGTTACCGTCGTCGCGTTTGCCTACCTTTCACTCATGGGACTGTTCGCGATGGCCGTCCTTGCGGTACGCCGCATGCGACGGTTCGAGCACGTCTCCGCGCCGCTGCTCTTTTCCGTCGCCGTGAATATGGAAATGCAGGCGATGGTCGCTGAGAGCTGGTTTCACTGGCTCTACCTCTCGATCACCTGGGCAACACTTATCGCTTGCCTTCTGACGATTCCGCGTGTCATCTCGCGCCGCATACCGCCATTAGAAGCGGGCTGGTTCGCCGGCGCTTTTCTCGGCGCGGTGTGCGCGCTGACGTTCCAACGAATTCCGGTCGCCGCCTCCGACGGCTTAGCCGTTGCCGCCGCGGTTACGGGAACCGTTTGCTTTATGGCTTGGTTCAAACAACTGCCGCCGCGTTCGTCGGCGATCTCATAAGGAAACCCCGAGCATGGATATCCTCACCCCGTCCGCCGTGCAAGCCGAAGATCCGGCTGTCTTCGAAGCGATCAAAAACGAAGAACGCCGGCAAAAAGAGAACCTCGAACTGATCGCGTCCGAGAACTATGCGAGCCGCGCGGTGCGCGAAGCGATGGCGTGCGTCATGACCAACAAATACGCCGAGGGATATCCGGGTAAGCGGTACTACGGCGGCTGCGAGTTCGTCGACGTCGTCGAGAATCTCGCGATCGACCGGTTGAAGCAGATCTTCGGTGCGGAACACGCCAACGTGCAGCCGCACGCCGGCGCGCAAGCGAACATGGCGGTCTTCATGGCGCAGCTTCAGCCGGGTGACACGGTGCTCGGCATGTCGCTCGCGCACGGCGGTCACCTCACGCACGGCACGAAGGTCAGCTTTTCCGGCAAACTCTACAACGCGGTTGCGTACGGCGTGCGCAAAGACACCGACCTGATCGACTTCGACGACGTGCGCGCCAAGGCGCGCGAATTCAAGCCGAAGATGATCATCGCCGGCGCGAGCGCGTATCCGCGCACGATGGAGTACGCGCCGTTCCGCGAAATTGCCGACGAGATCGGTGCGGTGCTGCTCGTCGACATGGCCCACATCGCGGGGCTAGTTGCCGTCGGGCTCCACCCGTCGCCGGTGCCGTTCGCCGAGTTCGTCACCTCGACGACGCATAAGACGCTGCGCGGACCGCGCGGCGGCATCATCCTCTGCAAGGAACCGTTCGCGCAGGCGATCGACAAGAGCGTTTTCCCCGGCATTCAGGGCGGTCCGCTCATGCACACGATCGCCGCGAAGGCGGTGGCCTTCGGCGAAGCGCTCCAGCCGTCGTTCAAAGCGTACCAACAGCAAGTCATCGATAACGCCAAGGCGATGGCGGATGAGTTCGTGCGCGGCGGATTGCGCTTGGTGGCCGGCGGTACCGATACGCATTTGATGCTGGTCGACGTCTCCGTCAAGGGCCTGACCGGCAAAGCCGTCGAGCAATACCTCGACGAGATCAGCATCACCGTCAATAAGAACGCGATTCCCTACGATCAACAAAAACCGATGGTCGCCAGCGGCATCCGCGTGGGAACGCCGGCAATCACGTCGCGCGGATTCGGCGTTGACGAGTCGCGTGAAGTCGCGCGCATCATGCTCGATGCGTTCGGCGACATCGAAGCCAAAGCGAACGTCGACAAGCTGCGGGCGCGAGTGCACGAACTGACGTCGCGTTTCGACGTGCCCTAAGCGATGGCGCAGCCAATCAAAGCAGTCGCCTTCGACCTTTACGGAACGCTGCTCAACATCGACGCGCTCGCAATCGCTCTGCAGCCGTATACCCCGATGGCTGAAGCGATGCGGGACGCATGGCGCCAGCGTCAGCTGCAGTTGGCCAACGCCGTGACGTCGAGCGTTCGATACGTCGATTTCGATCGCATCACCCTGACCGCGCTGCACGAGGTTGCGCCGCGCTTTCATGCCAAGATCGGGCCCGCCGAAACGAAGATCCTCATCGATGCGTGGGCCCATCTTCCGACGTACGATGACGTAATCCCGACGCTGCGAACGGCGTTCAAATCGATCATTCCCTTGATGGTCATTACGAACGCGGTCGAAAGCACGGCGCGCAACGCGCTCGCCTATGCCGGCATCGACGGCTTCTTTAGCGACGTGATCTCGGCCGATGCGGTGAAGGTCTATAAGCCCAAAAAAGCAGTTTACGATCAGGTGCTCGCGCTTGGGATCGATCCCAGCGAGGTGCTGATGGTGACCGCGAACGATTGGGATGCGATGGGCGCGCGGCAAGCCGGCTTTCACACGATCTGGGTGAATCGCAAACGCGGCGCCGGTTCACCGAAGCCGGAGCGCGTGATGTACGATCTGTTCGAACTCGAGCACGTGCTCACGGATTACACCCTCGCCGCGTTGTAGCGACGCTCGCCCGGCGGGTGTGCATGCGGCGCGTCGGGGACCCAGGTATCCCGCCCGCGCGCGGGAAACCCGCCTGCATGCCCGCAGCTGAAGGCCTGCACGTCGTCGGCCATCCGGCCGTCGCGGATCGTCTTGCGCGTTTGCGCAATCGCGATACGCCGACGCCGGTGTTTCGTACGCTCATCGAAGAACTGGGCGCGTTTCTCGCCTATGAAGCGACGCGATCGTTGCCGTTGCGCGACGAGCGCGTTACAACGCCGCTGATCGAAACGACCGCGCATCGGATCGCGACCCGACCCGTCGTCGCGCCCGTGCTGCGCGCCGGACTCGGATTGCTGCCGGGATTTTTGAGCGTGATCGACGACGCGGTGGTAGCGCATCTCGGCTTTTATCGGGACCCCGAGTCGCTGCGGCCGATTCCGTACTACGCGAATGTTCCGCCGCAGCTCGAAGACCGCCACGTGTTCGTGCTCGACCCGATGCTCGCAACCGGTAACTCGGGCGTTGCGGCGATCGATGCGCTGGTCGAACGCGGAGCGCGCACGTTGACGTTCGTCTGTGTGATCGCGGCTCCCGAAGGCGTTGCCTGCATTCATGCGGCGCATCCGAACGTTCCCATCGTCACGGCCGCGCTCGACGCGGGATTGAACGACCACGCCTATATCGTCCCCGGCCTTGGCGATGCCGGAGACCGGATGTTCGGAAGCCTTACCTCCGTACCGCAAGCGGTGCGCGCGCGCACCTAAGGAGCCGACGTTCATGCGCCCGGGTTGGGATGAGTACTTCATGCAGATCGCGCGAACGGTTGCGACGCGCGCGACCTGTCCACGCCTTTCCGTCGGCGCCGTGCTCGTACGCGAGCATCGCATTTTGACCACGGGGTATAACGGCGCGCCGCGCGGCGTTGCCCACTGCACCGAAGCGGGCTGCATGCTCGTCAACGACCACTGCCAGCGCGCGACGCACGCCGAAGCCAACGCGATCGTCCAAGGCGCGCTGCACGGCGTGAGCCTCGGCGGCTCGATCGCATATTGCACGCATCAACCCTGCGTGAACTGTTCGAAACTGCTCATCAGCGCGGGCGTCGTCAAGATCGTCTATGACGTCGGCTACCCCGATCCGGTGGCCAGCGAATTGCTTGCCGAAGCGGGCGTGGCAATCGTGCAGTTCGCGACGCTGGAAGCCGGCCGTTCGTGAGCGCGGCGTTCATCTACGTCGTCACCTTCGCGGTAGCCGCGGCGGTCTCGGCGCTCGCGACCCCGCTGGTCATCCGCCTTGCAACGCATTTGGATATCGTCGTCGGCGCGCAAGAAGAGCGGCACGTCCACGAAACACCGACGCCGCGTACCGGCGGCATCGCCGTATTCTTCGGCTTCGCGTTCGCACTCTTCGCCGTACTCGGCTTCGCGCTGAGCTCGCCGTACGCGCTCTTTCCATCGGTCATCCATCTTAACGCTCATCAGCGTCTCGAGAGCATGACCGACCAGTTCGAGACCGTGCATCGTCTAGTCGGACTGCTTTTCGGAAGCTTGCTCATCTTGGGCGTAGGCATCTGGGACGACATCATGCAGATGCGTCCGCGCAACAAGTTCTTCGCGCAGATCGTCGTCGCGCTGATCTCGATGCTCTACGGATTCGTCATTCCCGGAATCACCAACCCGTTCGTCCATAATCCGTCGACGAACTGGATCGACTTCCCGTTTTGGGTGAGCGTGCCGCTCACGCTGTTTTGGTATGTGGCGATGATGAACGCGATCAACTTCATCGACGGACTCGACGGCCTGCTCTCCGGCTTTACCGCGATCTCGTGCCTGTTTCTCTTTGCCATCTCGGTCTTGCACGCCAATCCCGTCGTCGCGCTCGTCGTCATTTCGCTTGCGGGCGCCGCGCTTGGATTTCTGCCGTACAACTTCAATCCGGCGAAGATTTTTCTCGGCGACGCCGGCTCGCTGTTCATCGGCTACGTCTTTGCGACCGTGTCGATCATCGGGGCGAGTAAGACCGCGATTGCCATTTCCATCGTCGTCCCCGTCGTCGTACTTGCGCTCCCGATTCTGGATACCGCTGCCGCGATCGTGCGTCGCGCGCGTTCCGGCAAGCGGATCACCGAAGCGGATCGCGGACACTTTCATCACCAATTGATCTTCCGTTTCGGCTTGAACGTTCGGCAGGCCGTCCTGTTGATCTACGCGTTGTGCTTCGTCCTAGGTATTGTGGCACTTGCCCTTTCCGGCGAATTCACGCACGTTTTCAAGCATACGATGTAATGAACAACAACAATAAACTTCGCGTCATGACCGTCTTCGGAACCCGGCCCGACACCATTAAAATGGCGCCGGTCGTCGATGCGCTGCGCGCGCATCCGCTCGTCGACGACCTCGTGTGCGTCACCGCGCAGCATCGTCAGATGCTCGACGATCTCTTAGAGCTCTTTGCGATCGAGCCCGATTTCGATCTCGACATCATGACGCGCGACCAGACGCTCACGCAGATCACCACCCGCGTGCTCGAAGGCATGGAGCGCGTGCTCAAAGAGTCGCGGCCGGACGTCGTGCTCGTGCACGGCGATACGACGACGAGCACGTCGGCCGCGCTTGCCGCGTTTTACGCGCAGATTCCGGTCGGCCACGTCGAAGCCGGGTTGCGCACGAGCGACCGGTGGCTGCCGTTTCCCGAAGAGATGAACCGGCGCCTCACCGGCACGATCGCCGCGTTCCACTTCTCGCCGACGCTGCTCGCGCGCGAACATCTCATTCAAGAAAATATCAACGCCGACGACATCATCGTCACGGGAAATACGGTGATCGACGCGTTTCTCTCGACCGCGCACCGCTCCGATCTGCAGATGCCGCCAGGGTTCGAGCGCCTCGATCCTTCGCGTCCGCTCATCGTCGTCACCGCGCATCGGCGCGAGAACCATCCGCACATGCGCGAGATGGCGCAAGCGATGCGCGAGATCACCGAACTGCCGGAACGCCCGCAGATCTATTGGCCGGTGCATCCGTCGCCGCACGTCTATCCGGTCGCGCACGACGTGCTCGGCAACGTTCCGGGCGTCGTGCTCGTGGAGCCGGTCGACTACGCGTACATGGTGGCGGCGGTCAAGGCGTCGACCTTCGTGCTGACCGACTCGGGCGGCATCCAAGAGGAAGCGCCGTGCCTGGGCAAACCGGTGCTGGTCATGCGCGAGGAGACCGAGCGTCCCGAGGGCCTCGAGGCGGGAACCCTCGAGCTCGTCGGGCACGACCGGGCGACGATCGTCGCCGCGGCCGCTCGCCTGCTGACCGACGAAATCGAGTATGCGTGCATGGCGCGTGCGGCCAATCCGTATGGTGACGGCCATGCGTCGCAGCGGATCGTCGACTGGCTGCTTGCCCGCTTTCGGGGGACGCCCTATCCGATGCCGTTCGGCGCCGTCGAGAACGCGTGAACGAACTGCTTCCCGTCATCGCGGCGGGAGGAACCTTCGCGGGTTCGACGTTGGCCGGCTTGCTGATCGGCATTTTCATCGCCGGCCGGACGGGGCAGCCGCTGTGGGCGTTCGGCGGCTTGGTTGCGGGCCTCGCCGTCGGGGGCTATAGCGCTGCTCGCCTGCTGTTGCGCGCGAAATGAGCGAGGAACGACCCCCGAACGACCCCTGGGACGACGAGAAGGAATGGGGCGTTACCCCTAGTAGCTACAGCGACGCCGAAGCGGCAGCCGATCTCGCGACGTATCGCGCGCTCAAGAAATCGGTCTCGATTCGGACCCTGCTCATCGTTGCGATCCTCGGCGCGGCTCTGGCCCCTTGGTTTTTCGTTCCGGCCCTGGCGCTCGTCGCCGGCGGCGGGTGCGGCATCCTCAATAGCCTCCTGTTGATGCGCAGCAACGAGCGGGTAGTCGAAACCCGATCCGTCGGAGGCTTCGTCTTTAGTAGTTTTCTTCGAATCGGGCTCTTCGGTATAGTCCCGGTGGCGTTCGCAGTTCGGGGACCCTGGTGGTCGATGGGCTGCTACTTTGCCGGATTCTTTCTTCCGCTAGCGTTGTATATGTCGAGTGTACAGCGCGCATTTAAAAGAGAATAGCGTTTCGTGCACGAGCAAATCGGCGAGCACATCCTCTGGCAGTGGCCGGTCTTCGGGACCGTTCACGCCGATACGATCATGACGACGTGGCTCGTCATGTTGATCTCGCTTGTGTTTTTTGCTTGGGTCGGCGCGAGCTATCGCTCTGCGTACGTCTCGAAGCGCCAAACGGTTGCCGAAGGCGTCATCAACTATATCGCCGACTTGGCGAGCAGCACGCTGGGTGAAGCCGGCGAACCGTATATCCCGTTCTTCATCGCGCTGTTCGTCTTCATCTTTCTGATGAATCAGTTCGGCATCTTCCCGTTCAAGGTGCTTGGCCTTCCGTTTGGCGGCTCACCGACAGCCGACATCAACACGACGCTGCCGCTCGCGCTCCTCGTCTTTTTCATGACGTGGATCGTCGGCATCAAACAGAACGGTCTCAAGCAGTTCCTGCACGTCACCAAGCCTAACATCGCGCTCACGCCGATCAACATCATCGAAGAACTTGCGCGCCCGGCGACGCTTGCCGCGCGTTTGTTCTTCAACATTTTCGTCGGCGAGCTGCTGTTCATCATCGTCGCGTCGATCATTACCGCGAAGGTGCAAATCGGCGTGCTCAACCTGTCGCTCGCGGTGACCGTCGTCCCGTTCCTGATTCAATTCTTCAACTTCTTCGTCGGAACCGTACAAGCGTTTGTCTTCACGTTGCTCGCGATCGTCTATCTGTCGCTCGCAACGGCGTCGGACCACTAATAAACTAGGCACTAAGGAAGGATATCGTCTTGACCTCTGAAGCGTTGGTTGCAGGCCTGACCCTGCTGGCGTTCGGCATCATCGTCGCCGCCGTCGCATTCGGCTCGGCCATCGGCGACGGCATCGTCGCGAGCAAGGCCGTCGAAGCGATTGCGCGTCAACCCGAAGCGCGTCCGAACATCTTTACGTTCATGTTCCTCGGCGTCGGCGTTCTGGAAGCGTTCCCGATCATCGGTCTGGGCCTCGGCTTCTACCTGCTGCTCTCCGTGGCGAACGTTCCGGCGCTGCTGCAGCACCTCCACTAGGATCGACATTCGATGATCCTCGCCACGGAGATGTTTCTCCAGCCCGACGGAACGTTCTGGGTCCAGCTGATCAACTTTGCGATCTTCTTCGCGATTTTGTCGGCGGTCTTTTTGCGTCCGGTTAGCCGCGCGATCAGCGAGCGCCGGAAGTACATCAACAGCGTTCACTCGGATTACGAGAAGTATCAGGGCGAGGGCAGCGAGTTGCGCGCGCAGGCCGAATCGGTTCGCGCCGCGGCTCGCCGCGACGCTGCGGCGCAGATCGCCAAGGCTCGCGCCGAAGCGTCGAACAAAACGGCCGAGATGTCGGCGCAATACAATGCGCAGGTGCAGTCGACGGTCGAGAACGCGCACAAGACCGTTGCGGCGGAACTTACCGCGGCACGGGTCGGCGAAGAGGGCGTCGTTCGGCAACTCGCCGATCTGATGCTCGAACGCACGGTTTCGGAGCAGCCGTAATGGATTACGAACAGATCGCAAAGTGGTCCGACATCATCTCGGCGATTCTCTTCCTCGCCGTCATGGTGTGGTTGTGGATGAAATATATCGCGCCGGCAGTCCTTTCCGCGCAAGAAAACCAGAATCGTCAGCTTGCCGAAGCCGAACGCCATCGCGATGAGGCCAAGGCCGCAATCGATCTGCTTCGCCAGGAGATCGAAGGCGCCAAACGCGACGCGCAACTGATCGCCGAACGCGCCGCGTCGCAAGCGCAGCACGAAGCCGAGGCGATGATTGCCGATGCGAAAGCCGCAGGCGATCGCGCACTGCGCAACGCGCATGGCGAACTCGACCGGGCACGCGCGGCCGGCCGCGAGCAGTTCCGCGAAGAGCTTGCCGCAAAGGCGCTCGAACTCGCGCGGCGCGAAGCCGAAGCGCGCGTCGACGCGAACACCAACGCGCGTCTCGTGGACCGGTTCGTCGCATCGCTCGAACACGGGGCCCGCAATTAATGGCTAACGAAACGCTCGCGCGCCGCTATGCGGACGCGGTCTTCCAACTCGCCGCCCAGGCTAATCGTGCCGAGCGGGTCGGAAACGACCTTTCCGCCGTCGCCCGCGCGATCGGTCAGGACGCCGCTACGGCGGAATTCTTCGTTTCGCCCGTCGTCAATCGCGGCGAAAAAGAAAAGGCGATCGCGGGGAGTTTCAACGGGCGGATCGATGAGATCGCGCTCCATACGGTGCTGCTGCTCGTCCGCAAGCGCCGTGAAGCGATCCTCGACGACGTCGTCGCCGAGTACCGCAAGCTCGAACTGGCCTCGCGCGGTATGGAGCCGCTGACGGTCGTGAGTGCGCGCGAACTGCCGCAAGACGAGGTCCGTTCGCTCGTCGAGCGTCTGGAACGCGTCTACAGCAAGAAGTTTGACGTGACCGTGCGTCGCGATCCGTCGCTTATCGGCGGCGTTCGCGTCGTGATGGGCGATCGTCGCATCGACGGCACGGTTGCCGGACGCCTGGAAGAACTGTCGCGAACGTTGTTCGCTCAACAATAAATACGCAAACACAGGATAGATACAGATGATTAACGCCGACGAAATTGCCGGAATTCTCAAGCAGCAAATCGCGAGCTTCAATGCCGGAGTCCAAGAGGACGAAGTTGGAACCGTGATTGAGGTGGGGGCGAACCTCGCGCGCATCTACGGTCTGCGCGGCGTGCGCGCGTCCGAACTCGTCGAGTTCGCGAACGGCTTGCAAGGCGTCGCCCTCAACCTCGAAGAGGACAACGTCGGCGTCGTCATCATGGGCGACGACGAAGAGATCAAGGAAGGCGACAAGGTCCGCCGCACGGGACGCATCGCGTCGGTGCCGGTCGGTGAAGCGCTCCTCGGCCGCGTCGTCAATCCGCTCGGCCAGCCGGTCGACGGCAAAGGCCCGATCGAAACCA
>DASSZO010000017.1:0-17800 GCA_035702815.1 Candidatus Aquilonibacter sp.
GCGTCGTAACTCGGCCCCATGCTCCGCCACTACGCTTTCGGACGCGGTGCCCCTTTCGATACGGCCTGTTACGGTGAGCGCCCAAGGAACGGCCCGGCGGGACCGGAAAACGCGCTCACGTCGCATGAAGATCGATTGTCCGGCAAAGATCAATCTCACCCTCGAGGTGCTCGACCGGCGAGCCGACGGGTACCACGGTATTCGAAGCCTCATGGTGCCGCTCGAGCTGGCCGACGAGCTCGAAATTGAAACGTCGTCGCAGTTTTCTTTTACATGCGATCGCGCAGATTTGACGAGTGACGGTAATCTCGTCGTTCGCGCCGCTCGCGCGTGCGCGGCGGAACGGCCCGTGCGCCTATCGCTGCACAAGCGGATTCCGACCCAAGCCGGCCTCGGCGGCGGCTCCAGCGATGCAGCCGCGGTGTTGCTTGCTTTCATGAACGGGACGCTCGGCGCCCCTCCTTGCGTCGACTGGCTCGCCGTCGCGCGTTCGCTTGGATCCGACGTGCCGTTTTTTCTCGTGCAAAGCGGTGCACTCGTCGAGGGAACCGGCGAGCGTCTCACCAGCGTGGGTGCGTTGCCGGATTGGCACGTGCTGGTCGTCAAACCGCCGGCGGCAGTGTCCACCGCAGACGCGTACGCGCAAATCGACCGCGAATCGCGGCCGTCGCGGCCCCGCTCATCCTCGGTATCGCTGCAAGCGGTCGAAGCGTTGCAGCGCCGCGACTTCGCCGCGACGGTATCGCTGCTTTCGAACGATTTTCAGGACGTGATCGCGGCTTCGACTCCCGAGGTCGCGACCGCGCTCGATGCGCTGCGTAGGGCAGGCGCGCCGCGCCCGCTGCTGTGCGGATCCGGTTCGGCCGTCTTTGCACTCGCGCAGACGGCACGCGAGATCGAACAGCTCGATCGCGCGCTCGTCTTACCGGCCGAGTTCACCCGATTTCGTACCGCTTTTCGACGGAGCGACGCGTGGCGCGCGTAAATGCGGTCGTTCTAGCCGGCGGCCCCGCCGACGATGTGGCACACCTGGAACCGGGTGCGCCGAACAAAGCCTTCGTTCGCATCGGAGGCGTACCGCTCGTCGCGCGCGTCATCGGAACGTTGCGGAGAAGCGCATCGATCGGGCGCATCACGGTCGTCGCGCCGAAAGAGGCACACGCGGACGCGGCACTCGACGGCGCGGACGAGCGCCGCGACGACGGCATAAAGATCCGCGACAGCCTTCGTAACGGTCTTGCCGGATGCGCACCCGACGAGATCGTGCTCGTCTCGACGTCGGACCTTCCGCTGTTGACTGCGGAGTCGATCGACGATTTCGTGCAGCGCGCGATTGCATGCAACGCCGACCTCGGATACGGGTGTTTGGAACGCCGGGTGCACGAAGCGGCATTCCCGGACGTTCCGCATACATGGGCGCATCTACGCGATGGAACGTACTGCGGCGGCGGATTCATCGCGATCAAACCACGCGTGCTTGCGCAGCTCGAACGCTTCATCGAAGCGCTCGGCGCCGCGCGTAAGAATCCGCTGCACCTCGCATCGATCTTCGGATGGGACGTCTTGTGGCGGTTTGCAATCCGTCGTCTGACGATCACCCATGCCGAACGCCGCGCGTCGCAGATTCTCGGTGCTCCCGTGCGCGCGATCGTCTCGCCTTTCGCCGAAACCGCCGTAAACGTCGACCGCGTGAGCGACGTCGAACTCGCGCAACGATTAGTCCGCGAGCAGCAGCGTCAATCCGTGTGAGGCGAGCAACGCGGCAACGCGCTCGAGCACCTCGCGGTCACGTTCCCCGCCCGTCCGCAAGCATACGTGTGAACGGCGCACGAGCACGCGCGAGAGCGCGAGCTCGCCGGCGGCATCGAGATCGAAGCCGGGACCGTGCGCGTCGATAACCACGTCCATGCCCCGATAGCGCCAGAGTCGCACGCTGACGTCTCCGTCGACGAACCGCTGTTTCTCCCAACTCATGGCGATACCCGGCGTTGCGCAAGCGCGCGAAGAACGGCTTCGCGCTCGGCATCGCTCACGCTACCGGCGACGGGTTTGAGTCGAACGACGGTCTCCGGGATAACTTTGAATCCGTCCATTACGTCCCAGTCGGCAACGTACAACCGGTCATCTTCCCAGTAAACAACGCGTCCGAATTCGCCGTAGATGCCGCCGATCTGGACACCGCTTCGCGCACGCAGAACGCGTTGACGGGCATACGCGCCTTTGATCAGAAAAGCGGCGATCAGCGCTGCGCAAACGGCGAAACCGGCCCCGTAGGCGGCTGCGTGAACTACTCCGGAGTCCGCCATCGTTTGAAGAGTTCGTTAGGAACGCCGAACTGGTCGAGCGCCTTTCCGACCGTGTGCGCGATGATATCGTCGACCGTCTGCGGCGCGGCATACATGGCGGGAATCGGCGGCAGAATCACCGCCCCCATTTCGGCCAATTGCGTGAGGGTCCGAAGATGTCCGAGGTGGAGCGGCGTCTCGCGCACGACCAAGACAAGCTTGCGCTTTTCCTTCAGGCAGACATCGGCAGCGCGAGCGAGAAGATTGTCGTTGAGTGAATGAGCGATCGCGCTTGCGCTCTTGATGGAGCACGGGATTACCAGCATGCCTTCGGTGATGAACGATCCGCTCGAAATCGCCGCGGCGAGGTCGTCGTCGCGGTGCACGACGTCGGCCAGCGCTTCGAACCCGTCCGGCTGCATATCCATCTCGAGCTCGATCGTCCGGCGGGCGGCTTCACTGATGACCAGGTGCGTTTCGATCCCGCCGATCGCGCGGAGCGCTTGGAGCGCCATGAATCCGTATGCGCTTCCGCTTGCTCCGCTAATGCCGATGATGATGCGCCGCATATCGCGCCATTATACGCCCTATGCAGGGGCGCCTTGTGCCGTCCCTAACCACTACCGGATCGACCGTGCCGAACGCTAAGCTCATCCAAACCTTCACCGGCGAATTGCGCCGGTGGCTGCAAAGCGGAAGTGACGTACATCTCAGTGCGGCGCTGCGTTCCCCGTGCTCGGGCGTTCCACACGACGTCGCGGCGGCGTACGCGACGGCGGCAGCTCGCATCGGACCGCTGCTCGATGCAATCGCGCGCACCCGCATCGCCGTCAATGCCGACGAGCGCGACGCGCTCCTCCGTTTTTGGGAGCGCGTCCGGTCGATCGACGAACACACGTCGATTCAAGCGCTCTTCGAACTCGAGCCCAGCGACGATGTAGCGGACGATTCGAGCGAGATGCTCGCGTTCGATCTAGCCGAAAGCGCGACGCCCGACATGGCGGGGCCGGTGCGAGCCCGCCAGACGCATTTTAGCGCCTCGGCACTCAATGCGTATGCCGAGTGTCCGCGCAAGTGGTTCTACCGCTACTCGTGCGCCGCGATCGAAGACGCGGGATCGTCGGCCTCGACCTACGGCACCGCATTTCACGCGGCGCTCGAAGACTTTCATGCCGAGTTCCCTCAACCGTCGCCGGCGCTCGAAGCCGCGATGCGCCAGAAGATCGTCGGATACGTGAATTGGGCGTTCGAGCGGTACAGGAACGAGTTCGACACCGCGGTAGAAGTCGAATTGCATAAGCGACGCGCGCAAAGGACGGCGCAAAAGTACGTCGACTGGCTCATCGCCGAATCCAAGCGCGCGCCGTTTACGGTCATCGGCCGGGAGATCGGAGCGCAACTCGACCTCGACGGATTCAACTTTGTCGGGTACATCGATCGCATCGACCGCGACGATGCGACCGGGACCGTCGCCATCATCGATTACAAGACGGGCTCGATCGCGACGACGGCTGCGGAATATCGCGAGAAGGTCCGCAAGTTTCGCGACTTTCAACTCCCGTTTTATTATTGGGCCCGTACGGCGGAAGGCGATCGGGTAGCTCGTCTCGCGCTGATCCCATTAAAGGATGCGTTGCTCGACGTGCGTCCGGTCTCGCTCGAAGTCGTCCCGCTCGCGCGTACCGAAGCCAAGCGCAACGATGCGCCCGTCGGCACGATCACGGTTGCCGAACTCGAATTGGCGCGCGCGAAAATGATCGAAATCTGCAGCGACCTGACCTCCGGAAGACTGCAACGATTTGCGGTCACGACGGACGCCGACGCGTGCACGTACTGTGCGTATGCGGATGCGTGCGCCGATCGTCCGCACGACGAGCGGGAGCGATTCGGCCGATGATCGCGATGCTTGACGAACAGCGTGCGGCCGTCGAAGCGCCGCTGCACCTTGCGCTCGCGATTACCGGCGCATCGGGAACGGGCAAGAGCACGGCGCTACGCGCCCGTTACGAACGCACGATCGAGCACGATGCTGCAAATGCTCGTTACCTTACCCATCCGGAACAGCTGCGCGAACTTGCCGTGGAGATTCTGGGGCAAGCCGGCGCGCCGGTTACGCTCGTCGACGACGTCGAAGCCGAATGGACGTTCACCGAATGCGCAAAGCCGATCTTTGCGCTTGAGTGGGCCGAGTTCGTCGCGGGCGCGGTCGATCCGGAGGTTCCGGGCCTGCGTTCGCCGGACCGCTTTGCGACAGCGGCATTTCGTCTCTTCCGAAAGCTGCGTGACTCGGCCATCGGTCCGCAAGCGTTTCTCGAACGCGCGCTGCGCGGTGCGACGTCGTTTTACGGCAAGCCGCCGAACTTCGCGCACCCCGAACTGATTCTGGCGACCAAAGATGCGTATCGCGATTCGCTCGACGTAACCACGGAAGAACTCGGGCGCCAATACCGGCACGAAGTCGATCTCGCCAAGGTTCTCGCGCAACTCTATACGGAGTACGTCCGCGAAGTGCGGCAAAGCCGGCGCATGACCGGGCGCGACGCGATTGCCGAGGCCATCGAGCTGCTCGCCTCCGACGACGCGCTCCGGTCGGCGACGGCGATCGCGGCATCGCCGCTGTTTATCGACGAAGCGCAAGAGGCGACGACCGGGATGCGCGCATTGCTGGAAGCCCTCTACGGACCGGCGCTCGAACGGGTCACGATCGCGGGAGACCCGGCCGGGGCCACGAGTACCTTCCGCGGAGCGCGCCCCGAGGGCATGTTTTCGGGATTTACGACGATCGAGCTACGGCAGCAACATCGCAATCCGATCGCCGTTGAAATCGCCTGCGGTCAACTTTCGCGATCGTATTTGCGCACGGACGCAAAGAACGTGCCGCCGGCGCTCGAGCTGCATCGCGCAAAATCGGAAGCCGACGAGGCGCGATACATTGCGCACGCGGTACGTAATGCACTCGACGAGGGAACGCAGCCACGTCAGATCGCGCTGCTGTTCCGCTCGACCGGCGACGTGCATGCCTACGAAGAGGCGCTGCTCGAACTCGACATTCCGGTGAGCGTCAGCGGCGACGTCAACATCTTTGAAGGCCGTCGCGCGCTCGACGCCCTCGCCTTGTTGTGGAACGTATGGGATCCCTTTCGTCACGACTACCTGATTCGCTCGCTTAGCGGGCCGGCGTTTGCGTTGGCAGACGCTTCAATTGTCACGCTCTGTTCCGAGCCGGCCGACGCGCAGACGGCGCTCTTCGCGATGGACGACGAGCCCGCGCCGACGGCGCGTTCCGGACGGTGGGATCCCAAGCGCGATCTTCGGCTTGGGTGGAACGTGCTGCGCGGCGATCAAGACGATTCGCTCAACCCGGTCGCGCGCGAGCGCATCGAGCGTTTTCGCGAACTGCGGGCGGGTTGGGTCGAGGCGATGCAGACGCTCCCGTTCGCGCAATTCGCGCGCCGCGTCTGGAGCGAAGGACTCGCGCGGGACGGCCGTCCCGGCTCCGCACGCGCGCTCGCGCAGCAACTCGTGCTGCGGCGCTTACTCGCTCGGTTACGTGCGTTCGAGGCGCAGAACCCCGGCTGCGGTACGGGATCGATTCTCGCGTACGCCGACGCGCGCCGCGAGAGCAGGCTCGAAAGCTGCGAAGCCGACGGCGATGAACGCTTCGTCCAACTATTGAGCATCGATGCTGCGCGCGGACGCGAATTCGACGTCGTCATCGTGCCCGACGCGCGCGCCGGCTCGTTTCCTCGTTGGTACGTTCCCGACTCGTTCCTCTTCAGCCCCGCGGCGGGAATGGTTCCTAAGGATAACGTCGGCGACGCGCGCGCGTCGCGGACTGCAAAGTTCAGCTACTACCTCTTTAAGACCAAAGCCCGCGAAGCGTACAACGACGAGGAGCGGCGCGCGTTCGTCTACGCGCTGCGCCGGACGAAACGGCGCGCAATCGTCACGGCATCCGGCAAGGCGACGCGCGGAACGACAGCGCCGGAGTTCTTCGAAGAGTTACGCAACGCGCGGCTTCCGGGATCGGTCGTGGACGACGCCCGATGAAACTCGTGCCCCTCGATCCGCACGCGTACGCGCGCGAAGTACTGCCGTTGACCGCCGAGTTGTGGGCCGGAAAACGCGATCTCGAACGGTACGTCGCGCAGACGCTTGAAATCGCGCAAAGCGGATTCGGCCGCCGTCATTTCCGCACCGTCGGCCTGAGTGACGGAAGCCGCCTGCTCTCGTCGTTCAAACGGTACGACCGCTCGATCCATATGGGCGGGCATCGCCTGCGCGCACTCGGCATCGGCGCCGTCTACACGCCGCCCGAGTTGCGCGGCCGGGGATATGCAAGCGCGATGATCGCGATGGCGCTCGATAACGCCAAGACGGCCGGATACGATCTCGCATATCTCTTTAGCGATATTCGCCCCGAGTTCTACGAAGAGATCGGGTTCACCCGATTACCGTCGCGCGCGATCTCGGTGCGCGCCGATAGCCTCTCAAACGAGCGCATCGAAGTGCGTCGACTCGAAGAGACCGACTGGACGTCCGTGCGCCGGTGCTTCGAACTCGGCGACCGCGGCCGGCCTTGGGCGTTCATTCGCACGCCGCTGGTGTGGGACTTGATCCGCTTACGCATGCGACAGGGATCCGAACACGCAACGGGCGTCGAGACGAATCTCGTCGTCCGCCGTGGGCGCGCCGTCGCGGCATACGTTTTGGGCGTACGCGCGCCGGAACACGATGCTTACATTCTCGACGAATTCGGCTTCGCCGACGCGCAAGCGGCGGCGCAGCTCGTCGGTCCGCTCTTGCGCAGCGCCGCGGGCGATCTGCGGCGGGTCGCCGGATGGCTGCCGCCGGCGTTCGCGCGCGATCTGCTTCCGCGTGCGTCGGTGCGTCGCCGTAACGATGCGATCTTCATGGCCGCGCCGCTGACGCCGCTCGGGACGTCATGGCTCAAGCTCGCGGCCGCGCAATCGACCGGTGACGGCGTCTGGAACACCGATCACATTTGAGCGAGGGCATCAAAAAGGCCGATTTGCTTTGCTTCACCTTCCGTAAGTGACGCAACGCGCAGGCCGAGCAAACGCACCGGTGCTCCTCGCAGGTCGGCGCGCCGCAAGCAGTGGATCGCGGCGCGAAAGATCCGCCGCGGGTCTCGCGTCGGTTCCGTCAGGTGCGTTTGGCGGCCGAACACGCGAAAGTCTGCGCGTTTGACTTTTACACCGACGGTCGCCGCGCTGAGATTCTCGCGCTCGAGCTTTCCGACGATATCGCGGGTTTGCTCTCGCAGTGCGGCAATCAAGAGCTTTTCGTCGCGCACATCGTATTCGAATGTCTCTTCCGACGAGATCGATTTCGTTTCACGGTCTGCTTCGACCGGACGATGATCGATGCCGCGCGCAAGATCGCACACCTCGCGCCCCCAGGAGCCGAACAGCTGCCGTGCGGACGCATCGTCGAGCTGCGCAATCTGCCCGATCGTGGTGATGCCGAACGTCTGCAGTCGCGCGGCCGTTTTCGGGCCGATGCCCCACAACTGGCCGACGGATAAGGGGGCGAGAAATTGCGCCTCGTCCCCGGGCGCAATCGCCAACAAGCCATTTGGTTTACACGAATCCGAGGCAATTTTTGCAATCAGCTTGCCGCTGCCCACGCCGGCGCTTACGGTGAGGCGCGTTGCCGCCAAGACTTCGTCGCGAATCTGCTGCGCGAGACGCGTGGCATCGTCCAGTTCCATTTCGCCAAAATCGATGAACGCTTCGTCCATCGAGAGACCTTGAACCGTTTGGCCGCGCGCGCGGAAGATCGCGAACACCTCCTGGGAAACGGCCTTATACTTTTGCATGTCCGGCGCCACGACAACGAGGTGCGGGCAGAGTTCGCGCGCGCGATAGAGCGGTATGGCCGAACGAACGCCGAACGGCCGCGCTTCATACGAGGCCGTGAGGACGACGGAGCGGCGATGGCTGCCGGCGACGGCGAGCGGTTTGCCCGAGAGCGACGGGTCATCGCGCACGGCGACACTTGCGTAGAACGCATCGATGTCGAAGTGCGCGACGAAGCGGCTCATTCTAGTTCACGGATGCCGCGATCGTCAGAATCGTCTGCATGTTGCGGATATCGTCGGCATCCTCGCCCGGCGTTTCGAGAATCGCAACTTTCTCTTGCAATTCCTTGTGGCGCAGAAGCGCGCGGAACCCCTCGAATCCGATCACGCCCTCGGCGATATGATGGTGCCGGTCGCGCGCTCCGCCGAGCGGAACTTCGGTGTCGTTGAAGTGGAACATATGCAAACGGTCCAGGCCGATCCGCTCTTGTGCCTCGGTGATAAAGCGATCGACGCCCTGCGCGGAGTTGATCTCGTATCCGGCCGCCCACGCGTGCGCGGTGTCGAGGCAGACGCCAAGTTGCGGATGATCCAGCGCGTCCATGAGCGCGCCCAACTCTTCAAGCGTCCCACCGGCAAGATTTCCGGCGCCCGCAGAATTTTCGATCACGAGATAGACGCCGGGTGCAATCGTGTCGAGCACTTCTTCGAGCGCCCGGCAGATCGCGGCAAATCCTTCGGCACGATCGCGTTTTCCGTACGAGCCCAGGTGCGTATTGACGTATTTCATGCGGCCGGCCGCTGCCGTGGCGAGGTCGGCCTTGAGCAGCGTCTTCGAGCCCTCTAAGACTTTGGGATCCTCGCTCGCAACGTTGATCAGGTACGGTGTATGAATCACGCACGGATCGATTCCGGCTTCGCCGCGCATCGCCGCGAATGCGTCGAGCGCAGGCTGATCGATCTTACTCGGACGATAGCTGCGCGGGTTGCTCGAAAAGATCTGGATCGCCGTGCACCCGGCGTTCTTCGCATGCTCCAACGCCTTGGCGTAGCCGCCGCTCATGCGGACGTGAATGCCGATTCTCACTTGGTCGCGATGTAGAGGTAATGCGTGTACGCGAGCGGCACGTACGGGTCGCCCTCGCCGAAGCGCTCGTGCAAGCGGCGCTCGAAAATCTTGATGTATGCGTCGTACTGCTCGCCCATGCGATCGTGCACGTTTCCGCGCGACCGTTCCATTTCCACGATCTGCGAGAGCGGCATCGACGTACGCCAGGGCACGACGCGAATCGCATGCGTGGTAAACGGCGTCGCGTAAAACTCTTTGAAACCGCCCGTCAGGCCGGCCGGCGGCGGCGCGATGCCGATTTCGCTCGCGGCTTCGTCACGAAGCGACTTGACCGCGTCATCGCTCATCAAATGCTTCCACCAAATGCCCACCAAGCCGCCTTTACGCACGACGCGAAAGACTTCTTTCATCGCTGCCGCGCGATCGACGCGATGCATCGTCTGCGCACTGATGACCGCGTCGAACGAACCGTCTTTAAACGGCAAGGCTTCGGCGGTCCCCACGACCCATTCGGCCGTCGGAAAGCGGCGCTTCGCATGCGCGAGCATTGGTTCTGACGGATCGATGCCGGTTACCGGATATCCCCAGCCGATCAGCGGAGCGCTCGCCAGCCCCGTTCCACAGCCTACGTCAAGAACGCGATAGCGCTGGTTGAGTCCGTTGGCAACCAGGTTCGTGTAGATCTCGGGCGCGTATCCGATGCGACCCGCGTCGTAGTTCTCGGCAAGACTGTCGAACGTCGTCGTCATGATTCGTCGTTCGGTGTATCGGCAGAAGCCTCGACGTTTTCAGTCTCCACGCCTTCGGGCGCGGCGGCTTCCGCTTGCTCCATCTGCGGAGTAGGCACGAGCAGGTTGAGCTCGAGCGGCTGCCCGGGTTCGAGTTCGAGTTGCGGCAGCGCGTCGAGCGAGTTGAGGCCGAACGATTCCAAGAACAGCGATGTCGTCTTGTACGTCATCGGGCGTCCGACAACGTCCTTACGGCCGGCTTCGGCGATGAGCCCGCGGTCGATGAGCGTGTTGACGACGCTGTCCGAATTGACCCCGCGAATCGCCTCGATCTCGCTCTTGGTCACGGGTTGCATGTGCGCCACGATCGCCAGCGCTTCGAGCGCGGGCGTCGACAGCGAGGTCTTCGGCGGCAAGAGGTACGCTTCGACGACGTCGCGCACCGACGACGACGTAGCGAAACGATAGCCGCCCGCGACTTCACGCAGTACGATGCCGCCGTTGCTGTAGCGCTCTTCCAACTCTTGAATGGCGAGCGCCACGGCCTTTTCGTCTTCCCCGGTCAGCTTCGCGAGGCGCTTGTTCTCGAGCGGTTCGCTGGCAACGAAGAGCAGCGCTTCCACTGCCGGAACGATCCGCTCGGCGGCGACGCGGAGCTCTTCCGCTTCCTCGTTGATCTCGGGGACTTGCTCGGCGGATTCTTCGATCTCGATGGGCTCTTCGGTTTGCACGGCTATCCTTCGGGTTGCGTGACGGGGGCAGGGAAGATGCGAATGTCGTCGTCGAGGGTCGGCTGATCGAACGTGATCCGGTGGCGGCGTACCAACTCGAGCACCGCAAGAAACGTCACGATGATCACTTCACGCGTCATTCCCATCTCGTGACAGAGCGACGAGAAAAAGACTTCGCCCTTCTCCTTGATCTGGCGCGAAATGTAATCCATGGTCGCGATGAGTGAAACGCGCTCGCGGACGATTTCGCGCTTCTCGGGGCGCGCTTGCTGCAGCATCGCGATGAACGCGCGCTTGAGCTTTTCAGGGTCGATGCGATAGCGCTGCTGCACTTCGCTCGTCGGATCGCCCGCCTCACGGAAGTAATAGCCGCTTGCTTCGTCCTGACGCGCTTTGAGCTGTTCGCCCAACTCGCGGTATTTGGAGTAGGCAATGAGGCGGCGGCGCAACCGCTCTTCGACCTGCTCGGGCGTTTCTTCGGTTTCGTCGATGAATTCTTGCGGGATCGGCGGCAGCAGCGCTTTCGACTTCAGGAAGACGAGCGTCGCGGCGATCACGAGATACTCGGCGGCGACCTCGACGTCGAGCGCTTCCATCATCCGCACGTACGCGAGGTACTGTTCGGCCACGCGCGCCAGCGGCACGGTCGCGATATCCAGTTGCTGTTCCTTGATCAGGCTCAGCAAAAGATCGAGCGGACCATCGAAGACGTCGAGTTGGACACGAAGGGGCTCACCCTGCTGAGTTTCGCCTTCGGTCGAAGCTCCGAGGGTTTGCGGGTCGGCGGTTTCGTTCAAGAGGTCTTCTGTTCGGCCGTTCGCGCGATGATCGGGACATCGCCGAACGCGGCGGGCGTGGTTGCAATGTAGTCCATGGCCATATCGACCAAACGCTTCTCGTTCACGTACTTGAGCGCTTTACGGGCAGCCTTGATTTCGAACCAGCGCGCCTCGTCGACCTCATGGTCGTGATTTGCGGTGTCGCCCGAGAGGTAGCGCATCAGGAAGAACGTGACCGACTTCTTGTGCTTGGCTTTGCCGACGTAGAACCAGTACGAGATCTCGTTCAAGCGCGTGAGGATCTCGGCCCAACACCCGGTCTCTTCACGAACTTCGCGCAGCGCGGCCTGTTCGTTCGACTCGCGCGCTTCGACATGTCCCTTCGGCAGCGTCCAGATACGCGGTTCACCGCGCCCGATCAGCAGCGCGTCAAACCCAGCCTCGCGCGGACGCAAGACCAGTCCACCGGCCGACACTTCATACTTGATTCGCATGCCGTATAACCCGTAGGAGACAGGGAAGGGGGCGCCAGTCGATGCCCCCTGATTACTCTCATTATAGCCTTTGCCCCCAAGAAGCGCCTGCCAAAAGGACCACCCTTTTGTCATCCCCCCTGTCATCCCGAGCCCCCCTCTGTCATCCCGAGCCTGTCGAGGGACGCCCTTCGACAAGCTCAGGGTGACAGGGGGTATAGGTGGGGTGTGGACCAAGACCCGACCCTTATCGCGCGGGCGGCCGGCCTGCGGTACGTAACCGACGCGGCTCCGGGGATCCGTCGCCTGCGCAGAGGTAAGAGCTTCAGCTACGTCACCGCGGACGGAACGACGATCACCGATGAGCACGAGCTCAAGCGCATCAAAGCCATCGGCGTGCCCCCGGCCTACGAAGACGTCTGGATCTGCCCGATTCCCAACGGACATCTGCAGGCGACGGCCGTCGACGCGCGCGGCCGCAAGCAATATCGTTACCATAAGAAGTGGCGCGAGGTCCGCGACGAGACCAAATATCATCGCATGATCGATTTCGCGGCGGCGCTTCCCGCCATGCGTGAGCGCGTCGAACGCGATCTCACGTTGAGCGGCATGCCGCGCGAAAAAGTTCTCGCGGCGGTCGTGAGGCTGCTTGAAGAAACGACGATTCGCGTCGGCAACGAGGAGTACGCGAAGGAAAACGATTCCTACGGACTCACGACGATGTTGAACAAGCATGCCAAGGTCGACGGTGCCCGCGTCCGCTTTTCATTTAAGGGAAAGAGCGGCGTCAAGCACTCGATCTCGCTGCGCGACAAACCGCTCGCAAAGATCGTTCGCGCCTGTCAAGATATCCCGGGACAGGAACTCTTCGGGTACGTCGATGAGAACGGCACCGCGCGCGACGTGACCTCGAACGACGTCAACGAGTACATCAAGGAGATTTCCGGCGGCGATTTTACTGCCAAGGATTTCCGCACCTGGGTCGGCACCGTCCAATGCGCGTTGCTGTTGGCCGAACACGAGTTCGTCGAAACCCAGTCTGAACGAAAGCGTAAGCTCAACGACGTCATCGCGCAGGTTGCCAAACGTTTGGGCAATACGCCGGCGGTTGCCAAAAAGAGTTACATTCACCCCGATATCATCGCGGCGTACACCGAAGACGGAACGATCGGACAGATATTGCGCGCAAAGCCGGCGAAAGGATTGCTTCCCGAGGAGCAATTCGTCGTCGACTTCCTTAAGAAGCGCGAACGCGAAACGCCGGCAGAGCGGACGACGAAGAAGCTCGAAGCAAGTCTCGCCGCAACCAAGCGCAAGAAACCCAAGGCCGCCTAGCGTTCTCTACGGCCTCTCGAAGTATGCTTTCTCGGCGGTATAGTCAACGGTCATGCGCAGGTCATGGAGAGCGGAACCGCCGATCGAGCCGACCACCGGCTTGTCCATCCATTGCGACATGAAGTGCGTGAAGTTCGCGTCCGGGCGAACGGCAAACCAGGCCGGGCCGCTATCGAAACCGCCGATTCGCACGTTATCGACGCGAATCATATCGGCATGGCTACGCCCTTCGGCACCCTTGCGATACGGCCAATCGGGATGCATCGCATGCCAGCGCGCAGCAATTGACGCCGTAATAAAACTGCTCGCGCGAAGCTGACCGGATACGAGCGACATCGCACCCGTGTCTAGCAGAAAGTCATAGCTCACTCCGTCGATCTGCGCGGTAACACGAGGGAATCCGGTAGTGTGTTTTCCGTCTTGCTTTTGAAAACCGAGTGCCACGGTGTGATCTTGCGGCACGCGCGGCACGTCGCCGTTCGCGCGCCAGTAGAGCGCGCGGCCGGGATAGTCCCACGTCCACGTGCGCCCGTCGAGCCACAAGGCGCCCAAGACGCCCGACTGGGCGGGGTCGTCGACGAGAAGCTGCTTGCGCATCGTATCGGGAGCGACCCGAAAGCCCGGTGCGGCCGGGAGCGGAATGAATGCGTCGCATGAAAGCGCCGGCAGAGTACCGCCCGGCGTCACGCCCGCGAAGATGATGGTGGCGCCGCCGCTGTCGGTATAAAAGCGAAGGGATTCTCCCGCGGTCGTACGCGGCGTTGCATAAAACGTATCGTTCACGTCGTCCGTCGGGATCTTCACTGGATGTCCCGGCGCAGGCGCCGCACACGGCGCGTGAAGCACGGCAGCGAGAACGAAAGCAAACACGCTAATACCCCCGCGTCTTTACGCGATAGACGGCTCCGAGCACGTACGGAATTTCGCCTACGCCAAACTTTTCCGCCTCGCCGATGGCAAAGACGTAGCGTTGGGGCAGCGTTCCGCCGTGCATCGTCACCGTGGCAGCGTACGTCCCGGGCGCTAAGACCTCGTTACGCTGCGGAGTGGTGAGATAGTCGAGCCCGGAAAAAGGTTCGTGGAAACGTTCGCTCCGGGTGAAGTCCCAGACCGCAACGGTTTTCCCACCTTCATCGGTAAGCGCGATCGACGGGCGCGCGGGATTGGAGGCGTCGGGAACTTCGATCAGCAGCGACATCGGAACGCGCAGCTGCTGCTCCACGGTAAAGCGATAGGTATCGCTCGCCCCCGCAAGCAAGCGGCCATAATACGCCCATGATTTCGAGGGATCCGGGATTTGCACGGCCCGGTCGGCAGAACGCGGCGAGCAAGCAAAGCGAGGGTCGTGCGCGCACGCGACTTGAGCCGAAGTGATGCCGGCTACGAACCACATTCCTACGGCGACGAGCACGACGAGCAGGATCGAGCGAAAGCGTTTCATCGCTTGCTAGAACCGGGTAATGAAGCGATTGGTGTCAGCCGATGACCTTGGTCAATCAAGGACTTGCCCGCTATTTTTGGGTAAGAAGAGAATCGCTACCATTCAGCCGAGTCTCGCGTCGGTACGCGAGAACGGGGGAACCAAACAGAAGCGGCATCGCCGTTTCTTGGGGTGTACGCCGGTTACCGGCGAGGCGAGACAGCGCGCCAAACCCGACAGCTAACCTCGTAGGCTACGTGTCAAGAGTGCTCTCCAGCACGCTTGGATGAGGAGTTTTGTCTTTGCGTTCCATTGCAATCGTTTCGCTTCACGCGGACCCGAGTACGCGCGTGGGGTCGCTTCAGAACGGTGGGGTGACGATTTACGTGCGCGAGCTCGCTCGTGCGTTCGCCCGCGACGGCGCGCGCGTCGACGTATACACGCGCCGGACCGATTCGCTGCAACCGCGCGAGGAAACGATCGACGGGTATCGGTTGCGTCGGATCGACGCTGGCCCCGCGGCCGAGATCGATAACGATGCGATCGCCGAGCACCTCGAAGCGGCTTATGCGCACGCAAAGCGTCTCTTTAACGGCGAATCGTACGACTTGATCTCGTCGCACTACTGGTTATCAGGCTGGCTCGGCAAGCGGCTCTCCAGGGACACTGCGACGCCGCACGTCCATACGCTGCACTCCCACGGAACGGCGCGGCGCATCCGCGACGCCGTCACGCAGAAACGCATCGAGATCGAGCGCGAGCTGTTGCGAACGGAGCGCATCGTCACGTTGAGCACCGAACATCGCGAAGCGTTCATGCGCGAATATTCGCTGATCCCCCCGCACCTCGCCGTGGTTCCCGGCGGCATCGACTTGAGTAGATTTACTCCAGGATCGCAGAGCGACGCTCGCGCGCACCTTGGGCTCGATCCGCGCGCCCAATACGTCGGATACATCGGGCGGCTGGCCAAGGAGAAAGGCATCGATGAGTTGATTGCCTCGTTTGCCCTTCTCGCGCCGCTGCGGCCGCATGCTCGACTGTTCGTCGTCGGCGGCGCCAAAAGGAACTCACGCATCGGAGAACTGCGCGCACTGGCGGCGCACTTCGGCATCGCCGACCGCGTAGACTTCGCCGGCGCGCTTCCCAATGATGCGATCGCCGACGCGTTTCGCGCCTGCGACGTTATCGCGGTACCGAGTCACTACGAAGCGTTCGGACTCGTCGCGCTCGAAGCGCGTGCGTGCGGCATCCCCGTCGTCGCAAGTGACGTCGGGGGCTTGCGTGAGTTGGTCCGTCCGCGCGACGGCGGCGCGCGCGTCGCACCGTCACAACCGATGGCTTGGGCGCAAGCCCTGCAAACGGCGCTCACCGAACCCGAGCGATCGATTCGCAGAATGCGCGCGCTGGAAAGCGACCTTTCGAGCTACTCGTGGCAATCGATCGCCCAACGCATCGCGGCATTCGGATTGGGAAATGTCACGGCCGCTTAGGCTGCTCGTCACCGATTTGGACGGGACGCTCCTTGGCGATCGCGACGCGCTCGCGCACCTTTGCGATCTGTTCTCGCGCGACGATGCGCCTGCGCTCGCCTTCGCCACGGGACGCCAACGCGAATCCGCCGTGACGCTGCTCGAGCAGTGGAACGTCTCGTGCGGCGATTTTCTGATCGCCGGTGTCGGAAGCGAGATCTACGAACGTAATGCCAGCGGCTGGAACGCGCTGCCGTGGCCGCCGGACAACGAGCGCTGGGATGCCGAACGCGTGCGTGCGGCGCTCGCCGGATTGCCGCTTGAACCGCAGCCGGTCAGCTCGCCCGTCAAGGTCTCGTACGTCGCGACACCGGAGTCGGCCGCGCATGCGGTCGACCGGTTGGCATCGCTTGCGATCGACGCCAATGTCGTGCACAGCCACGGCGACCTACTCGACGTTCTGCCATCCGGCGTCGACAAGGGAAGCGCGGTCTCGTGGCTCACCCGGCATCTCGAAATCGACAGTAGCGCAGTAATTACGTGCGGCGACACCGAGAACGACTTGGCGATGCTTGCGCTTTCCTGCGCGTCGATTATCGTGAGCAACGCACGCCGCGAAGTTCGCGCCGCTGCGGCGTCAATGGAACGCGTCTACATTGCCGGTCGTCCACACGCGGGCGGAATCTTGGAAGGGTTGCGGCGCTACGGGTGGCTCACGCCGGACGGCTGGTCTCGGATCGAGCCGCGGCGATACGATCGCGATACCAATAGCCGCTATCTTTCATGATGCGCCGCTGCGTTTCGTAATCGACGTAGACCAGACCAAAGCGCGGCCGATACCCCTCGGCCCATTCGAAATTGTCGAGCAGCGACCAGGCGAAGTAGCCGGTGACGGGTGCACCGTCGGCAATCGCACGTTCCACCTGTTCGAGATGCGTCGCATAGTACGCGATGCGCCGTTCGTCGTGCACCCGTCCATCCGAAGAGAGCACATCGGGAAATGCGGCGCCGTTTTCCGTGATGATCATTTCACCGGGATGATACTCGCGATGAATGCGCATGAGCGTCCGATAAAATCCGTCCGGATGCACTTCCCATCCCATGGCCGTTCGTTCGGCCTGGGGAAGCTCCACGTAGGAACCGAACGGGTTGTCGACCGACGGCCCGTGTTTGAGCAGAAATCGGGTGTAGTAGTTCACGCCCAGAAAATCGATTGGCGCGGCGATCGTCTGCATATCGCCGTCATGCACGCGTAATTTTGCGTGCGAAAGCTCGGGCAGCACCGTCTCGTGATAGCGCCCTCGATAGAGCGGTTCGAGAAACCACAAGTTGACGTTGACGTCGGCGCGCATCGCCGCTTCGACATCTTCCGGATCGTCGGTCGCAGATTCGATCGGACTGAAGTTGAGCGTGATGCCGACGCGCGACGGTGAATTGCGCCGCAAGATCGGAACGCTCAGGCCGTGCGCGAGCAAAAGGTGATGCGACGCTTGCATGCCTAGCTGCATCGACCGGTATCCCGGCGCGTGACTGCCCCAGCCGTACCCTAAGTATGCGGAGACCCAGGGTTCGTTCAGCGTGATCCACGTGTCGATGCCGTCGCCCAGTGCGCCGGACACGGCATCGGCATACTCGGCGAACGCGTAGGCGGTATCGCGCCCGATCCAACCGCCCCAGCGATCCTGCA
>DASSZO010000101.1:0-5696 GCA_035702815.1 Candidatus Aquilonibacter sp.
GCCTTGGTTCGACTGAACCGGCGGGTTGAAGACGACGGCGCCCGACGGCGAGGTCAGCGGTTTGCCGTTGACGATGACCGGCGATTGCGTCGCAGCGAACACGTCGTAGCCTTTGCGGTACCACGGCGTCAGCTTGAACTCGGTTCCGCGCAGAATACCCTTGGTGAACTGATGCGACCACGAGATATCCGCGTTGACGAACGTCTCCGGTTTAACCGGCTGGAACGGCACGCCGAGCGCGCTTTGGTTGTCCCAGTAGAGCATTGATCCATAATTCGGGCAGACGGTATCGTGCAGCAAACCGCAGTTCGTTACCGCACCGCCGTAGAGGTTGACGCCCGCGTACGAACCCGCCGTCGAGAGATTCGCGTACGGAAGGCCCGCGTAGTACGCCGCTCCACCCCAGTGATCGATACCGCCGAGCGGCAAGAATTCCGTGGAACGGCCGTAGGACGCGCGCAGCGAGTCGTTGCGGCCGAGGCGGTAATTCACGGCGATGGTCGGCTCGAGCACGCGCGGCTGCAGCTGCGCGTTGCCGACGTTGAACGTCGGGCTGCCGCAGTTGCCCGGCGAGCGAACGCCGCCCGCGGGCACGCCCTGGTCGACGGGCTGATAGTAGAAGAAACACGTGTTCGGATCGACGCCCACGCCGTGGCCGATCTTGTCGTTCGTGCCGTCGACGCGAAGACCAAGATCGATCTTCCACTTGTCGTTCGGCGTGATCGTATCGTTGATACCAAAGCCGAAGAGCTGGCGAACGGTGTCCGACGGCTCGTAGCTGTACGGCATGCGAACCGTTGCCGTTCCGCCGTTGACCGCATTTGAAACGATACCGCCCGGAATAAAGTCGGCGTACTCCGCGTTTCCGCTGTTGCCGAACAGTCCTGGGATCGTCTGCAAGAATCCGTAGGTGTACTCTTGCTGATCGTAGACCGGGCGTAGGAACGCGTAATTAAAGCCGACTTTGAGCAAGTTCTTCTCGCTGAACTCTTTGGTGAGGTTCAGCTTGATGCCGTCCTGGAACCCGCCTTGCAGGGCAAGGAAATCCGGATAGAACGAGCTTCCGCTTGCGTACGGGAAGTCGAACGTCGTCACCGAGTTGACGTGATAGTACATGCCCGTAACGTACGTCGACGAGTTGAGGTTATTCGTGTACTCGACCTTCCAAGCTTGGTTCGGTTCGTAGTACGTGTACGGCGCCTGCCCGCTCGCTGCGAGCGTTTGCGTCGGCGACGATTGGTACGGATTGAGCGGCGTGAGCGCACGCACATCCGACGGCGTCAAGCCCGGGTTGGGACCGCCGAAGAGTTGCGGGAGCAGGTTGGCATAGAACGTCGCCGTGGGCACGTAGAACGGATCGCAGGTCTTATAGCACTGCGAGACGCCGCCGTATCCGATGTAAAAATCGTGCTCGGCGAAATCACCGAAGAGCTGCAGCGACTGATTGTTGTTCTTGCCGAAACGGTGCACGAAGTTGAACAACCCTTCGCGGTCGCTCTCTTGGCGCGTTCCGTAGTATTGTCCGATCGACAGCGCGCTTGCGCCGTGACCGTAATTCGGGTTCGAATTCTGTCCGGCAAACGCGGCGTAGAGCGAATCGCCGCCGCCCGGCGTCGCCCAGCCGTACTCAAAGTTCAAACGATGATCGAATCCGGGACCGCCGGCCGACATCGTGAAGTTCGCGTAGCCGGGAGCGCTTCCGCGCTTGACGACGAGGTTGAGCGAACCGGTTCCGAGCGACGCCTGATCGGCACTGCCGAGACCCGGCGTGAGCTGCGCGCTCTGCAAACCGGCGCCGGGCAATGCGAGCGCGTTCGTGAACTGATTGGTGAAGGCGTCCGTGTACGGAATGCCCTCGAACTGGAACGACTCTTCGTTCTCGCGGCCGCCGCGGATGACCGGATAGCCGGACGAATCGAGCGACGCGCCGGGCAGCGACGTAATCAGCGTCGTTTCCGAGATGTTGAGGTTGTTACCGATGAGGTCTTGCGCCTGCTTCGATGTGACCGTATACGTGTCGGTCGTTTGCGTCGGCTGGAAGGCGCCGCCCGGGCTGTGCGCGGTGACTTTGGCGATCGTGCGCAGTTCGGTGCCGAGCTTGAAGTTGATGGTCGCCGTTTGATCGGCGAAGACGGTGACTCCGGGTTCCGTCTGGGGCTGGCGCCCCTTCGCGGTCACCGACACCGTGTACGTGTCGGGATAGATTCCCGGGAAGACATAGACGCCTCGGTCATTGGTCGTCGTTCTAAACGTGCCGGTCGGCGCCGACGCGGTAACGCTCGCCGATGCGATCGGCGCTCCGCTCGATGCGTCCACGACGGTCCCGTTCAGGACGCCGGTGGTGCCTGCTGAGGCGGGGAGAGTAGTTGCGGCAAAAGCGGCTGCTGTTGCAAAGGCAATAGCAAACCGGACCCCCGACAACCCACGCCTCCACACGTGAGTGAGGTTCATATAGACTCCTAAAAGCAACTTTTTCCGCAGCAACCGACCGCAGGGTGGTAGTGCGAATACTACCCTTTAAACCACATTAAGGTTCGGTTAGCAATAGCTGTGAATTGCACTGCCACTTTTTTTGGCAGAATGTGCTACGCGTTAACTTTTTTTGCCCGGTTTTCGATGGTGCCGCGTTTGCTCGGCGCTTGCACTGCTCTGCGGTACGACCCAAATTGCTGAGCGTACGCTTTGGTCATCTCGGCGCCAAAGAGAAAGATCTGCGCGGAATAGTAGAGCCAGAGGAGCACCGCGACGAGCGAGCCCGCCGCGCCGTAGGTCGACGTCGTTGCCGCCCGCCCGAGGTAGATGCCGATGAGGTACTGCCCGATGACCGAGAGCACGGCCGAGCAGATTGCCCCGAACCAGACGTCACGCCACGAGAGCCGAACCTTCGGAAGCCATATATAGATCGCGGCCGTCAGCACCGTGACGACCCCGAGCACGACGAGCGCATTGACGATCTTCGCGAAGATGCCGCTGCCGAGTACCGCGAGCCACGCCGTCGCAAACCCCATCGCAACGATGAGCACGGCCGCCCCGCCGATGATCGCGATCGATTTGATGCGATCGACGATCATCCAAAAGATGCCGGCTTTCGGTTTAACGCCCCAGATCGTGTCGAGCGCGTTTTCGACCGCCACGATCAAGCCCGTTGCCGCCACGGCAAAGAGCACCCAGCCGACGATCGTCGCGAAGAGTCCCTTCGAACGCTGATCGAAGGTCGATTGCACGATATTCGCGATCGCCTTGGTGCCGTTGTCGCCAATCGCGGGGCGCAGCTGGTTGAGAATCTGATCGCGCACGACGTGGTGGTGCCCGGCGCCGCCGAGTAACGCCGCGCCGATTTCAATGATGACAATAAACAACGGCGCTATTGCGAAGATTGTATAAAACGCTAGCGCGGCCGCCAGCCGCGACGCTTCATCCGCCGACCAGCCCTTGTACGAATTTTTGAGAATCGAAACGACGTCGGATCCGCGCATGGGCTAACTCGTACCCACGCGCGGCAGCATGCATCTAGCGAATGGCTGTCTGCCTGCCCATCTCGATTGCCTCCGAGGGCGTCATTCCGAAGAGATGCTTGTGGTCGGCACTAAAATGACCCATGTGCCAAAATCCGTAATCGGCGGCAATCTCGAGGATAGGGACCATGCCCATCGAGGCACGTAGCGCGCGGTGCGCACCGTTGAGCCGGCACGCCTTCCAGTACGTCATCGGCCCGACGCCGTAGATGTCTTTGAACGCGTAGATCAATCCGCGAATGCCGCAATGAAGGTCACTACAGATACGCTCGAGCGTCAACGGCTCTTCAACGTTCTCCCACATGTACGTTTCAACGCTCCGCACCAACGCGAGCGATCGCATCTCCCGTGACGAGTCTTTGGCGACCGGCACGATGAGCGAGCGCAGCGTCGCAACGAGCGCCGTCTCGAGTTCTCGTTCGAGGTGGACACCGCCGCGCTGCAGCAGGCGCTTCGCAATCGTAACGGTGGCATCAAAGCGGCGCGCATCGACAAGCATGGCGCGATGCGAAGCCGCAGACGCCGCGCCGTCCCCAAGCGCCGAACTCACCCGCTCGCGCTCGAGTCGAAGCCAGAGCGCGCGCATCGCACCAAGCGACGTGAGTTCCACTTGAGATTCCGGAGCAAGCAAGACGCGGCTCGGATCCCACTCCTGACCCGCAGCAATCGCGCGCCCCTCACCCAGCAACACGCCTACAACGAGCGCATTGGGATCGTCCAAGAAGCGTAATTCGATTCCGCGGTTGATGGAGGTTTCGTACAGCGTCAGGCCTGCGAGATGCACCGATTCGATCGATCCATCGACGCGTCCAGGCGTCATCTGAATGCACTGCGAGATCGGCGCGATCTGCGCCGCAAGCTCGTGCGCTGCGGTGAGCGTACGGAACGACCGGGAACCTGCGTCTTGCACGGGTGGCGGCGGCGGCAAAAGTAATCCGGAATTCACTATCGCTTCCTCTTGACGCGGGCGAGCGCGTCCCATGAGCGCAATTGTGCCGATGGAGCATGAACTTTCGGATAACGAACGATGCCGAAATCAGGAAAGATGCGGCCAAAGAGACGCGCTCTGCAGGGTTCGGATACGTCGCGCGGACGGTTGTCGCTAGGATGAGAGCAGAATGCGCACGCTCAGCGGTCAGTACCAGCTCGAGGAAACGGTGGCCGCGTTTTTCGGAGCTCGCACCGTGAAGCTCGTCGCTCGCGACGCCTACGTCACCGGGCGATTCGGCCGGGAGGGCGTCATTCGCGGTTCGGTGCGAGACCATGAGGTCATCGCCCAGTGGCACGACCGGTCTCGCAAAGGCTGGCTGCGGATCCACTTTGCGGCGTCGTTTGCAACCGGCGAGCTGGAATACGGTACGGATCACACCACCGCGCAGCCCTCGATGGTCGTGCGTACCGTGCGCGCTGCACGGAGACGAGCGGAGCCTTAGCTCTCGGCGAAAACGCCGATACCTTGCCGGTCGGCGACCGTTTCACCGATGCGCGTAAGAAAAACACGCACGTCGTGTTTGCGCGACGCAACGCAAGCAGTTCTCTCGACGGAATCGAGCGCCGCGCGCATGCGCCGCAGCACGGTCGGCTGCGTTTGCGCGGCTTCGCGAATCTCTTCAAAAGCGAGCTCGAGATACCGCTCCCAGCGTTCGCCCCGGTCAAGCTCGCGCACGCTCAAGCGGCACAGCAGATCCTCGATTTCATCGAGCGTCTCCACGGCGGTCGCGGGATCGTTGATCGCGGGCGAAAGCGCACGCACGGCGGTATCGACCAGCAACCGGAACGCATACGGAAGATCCGACTTGAGGTCGCGCTCGCTCGAGAGTCGAATGGCGCTTAACACGTCGCGCTGAGGCAGCACCGGGGCCGCACCGTAAACACGTGCGATTGGAAGACCGAACGTAACCGCGTCGCCCACCGAGCATGCCGCAATCACGGTTGCTCCGGGAAGCAACGACTGCAGTCGCGCCCGATCGATGCCCGTCACGTACCGCATCGACCCGCTGTAGATGACCGTTTGATCGGGTTCGCCCGACGGTCGTCCGTCCCCGTAGTCGCCACCCGCGACGGCGTGGCCGCGTTTGGCGATATTGGCGCGAGCGCGATCGCCGATATACTCCAACACCTGATAGATCTGCAGACGGCCTAGTCGCTGAATCAAGCGCCCGAGCATGACCATGCTCGCGC
>DASSZO010000055.1:0-12557 GCA_035702815.1 Candidatus Aquilonibacter sp.
GATCGAGGGCGGCGGCTTTGCCGTCGCGGTTCGATACGTGACCGAAATGCTCGACGTGTCGATCCCGCCGCGCACGCTGCGCGACTTTGCCTGGTTTTGCGGTGTCGTCGGCATTGCGGCCCCAATCGTTGTGGCCGTCGCGTCGTTATCGTCGCTCGTCGCGATCAACTATCTTGCCGTCGACGATCTGCCGCAGCAGTTTTCGCGTTTCGTACTGGGCGACGCATCCGCGATCGTCGTTCTGGTGCCCACCGTCATGACGTTTCTGCGCTGGAAGCAGATTCGGCCTCCGGCCGAGCACCAAGATCCGCCGCTTGCCGAAGCGATCGTAACGCTGGTTGCGACCGCGCTTCTGGTCGTCGGAAGCCACATTCTGAGCTCGATCACGCACGAAACGGTCTTGGATCTGTCGTTCATCGCCGTTGCGTGGCTGGCGATTCGTTTTGCCGTGCGTGGGGCAGCGGCCGGGGTCGCGACCGCGTACGTCGTGACCATCATTGCGTTCGTGGGCTTGCGCGAACCGATCGACGCGGCAATCCAATCCGAGATGTTCCTCTTTGCGTCCGCCTTGATGGGATGGCTTCTGGCCGGTCTCACCTACGAACGTTGGGATCTTCTCGCGCGCATGTCGCGACGCGCCTACGTCGACGAACTCACGGGACTGCCGAACCGGGAACGGCTCATCGAATGGATCGGCCGTCATCAGGACTCGCCCGTCGTGCTGATCATCATGGACGTCGACGACATGCGGCTGCTCAATCAAGGCGTGGGGCGCATCGCGGCCGATCATGTTTTGCAAGAGATGGCGATCCGCATGCGTGCGACGTTCCCTTCGTCGACCTTCGTCGCGCGCGTCAGCGCCGACGAATTTGCGGTTGCCGTCGTCGACGACCGCAGCCCGCACGCGATCATGACCGAGTTGCGTCAATTCTTCGAGGCGCCCTTCGATGCGGACGGATCGCGCGTATACGTGTCGGTTGCGATGGGGGCCGTCCGGACGATACGTGCGGGCTCGGCAGACGAACTGCTGCGCAAGGCCGACATGGCGCTGGATCGTGCAAAATCGGTTCCGTCGCGCGCGATGGTGTATTCGCCGGAGTTGCAAGCCGGGGAGGCGCCTTCACTCGTCGGCGAGTTGCATCGCGCGGTCGAACGCCGGGAACTCGTGCCGTTCTACCAGCCCATCTACCGCTTTGACCTGCACACGCATTCCTGGCAAGTCGCCGGTGCCGAAGCGCTGCTGCGTTGGGTTCACCCCGAGCGCGGAATCGTCACTCCGGCGCAGTTCATCGATTTTCTCGAGCGCCTGACCATTGGCGATCACGTTGGCTGGGACGTCATGGAGCAGGCATTGTTGCAGGCCGGCGAGTGGCGTCGCCAAATTCCCGGGTTTAGCGTTTGGGTCAATCTCTTCGCGCGACAAGCGCTTTCGCGCGATTGCGACCGGCGCATTCTCGACCTGATCGAAAGAACGGCCGTCGAGCCCGATGCGCTGGTCGTCGAAATCAACGAAGGCATCGTCGCGAGCGACGAACGCGACATCGCCGCGCTCGCGTCGCGCTTACGCGATGCCGGAGTGCTTTGCGCGATCGATGACTTCGGCACCGGAGGATCGTCGCTTGGCCGCGTGCGCGAGGTGCCGGCGAGCGTCCTGAAGATCGACCGTTCGTTCGTGAACAAGAGCGAAGTCGACGTGAAGGCCAAAGCCGTAGCGGCGACCGTGGTGCGTCTTGCCAACGAACTGGGCATGACCGTCGTGGCGGAAGGCGTCGAAAACACGATGCAGCTCGATGTGATGATGGAGACCGGTTGTCACTTCGTCCAGGGCTACGCGCTCGGGCATCCGCTCCCGGCTGACCTGTTCGCGCGAACGTTCCTTAGCGCCGATCGAGCCGTTTCGTAAAGCGTCACACGATCTTGCGGGCTCGCGTTGTTCGAGTATGGCAAGATGGTGGAATCGCAAAGCGCTCCCGATCGTTCTCACGCTCGCACTCGTCGCCGTGGCCGCGTTCTTCATCGCACATCGCCGAACGCAAACGCCCGCCGCGGAAACGACTGCAACCGAGGCGGTTTCCGTGGCACAGAGCAGCGAAAGCGGCATTCCCGAGGCTGCCGTCGCGCCCAAACTCGCCGTGCGCGTACCAATGCGCGCCGCGGAGCGCACTTCGTCGAACCCTTCGATTGCTTTGCCGCAGATCGCAAAGACCGGCTCGCTGGATATTCTCGTGGCGAACGTCGATACGGCAGCCGATCGGATTACCGCGTTGACGCATCGCGCACACGGCGACGTCTTTTCACTCGACGCGGAGAATCAAACCAACGGCAAGCCGGCGCAGAGTGCCGACGCGTCGATTCGCGTTCCCGCAGCGGCCTTCGATGCTGCCATGCAGCAGCTCGAAACGCTCGGCACCGTACGTTCGAGCAGCGTCAAAGCCGAAGACTTGACCGCAAATATAACCGACTCTTCCGCACGCCTGCGCAACTTGAAGCGAACCGAGCATGACATCCTGGGTATCATGGATCGTTCCGGAAACGTCGAGCAGATCATGGATGTCGAGAACCGTTTGTCGGACGTCCGCGAACAGATCGAAACCCTCGAGGCGGACGTCGCGTCGATGCGCGGCCGGGTTGCATACGCGACGATCGACATTCACGTGCAGGCGGAAACGCAAAGGGCGCCGGCCGAGCCGAACGCCCTTACGCGAGTCGCCAACGCCTTCGTCGGCGCGAAGCACGCGCTGATCGATTCGACCGTGCGGCTGGCCTCCGGAGCGATTTGGTTCGCGGTCGTCGATCTTCCCTACGTTCTCGCCGCGCTGCTTACCGTCGCGTGGCTAGGGCTGGGCTTGCGGAAATACGCGATACGCCGCTAATTTGCCGTCTTTGTCGACGCGAACCACCACGTTCATCGATCCGCGATCGAAATCGGCGCGGTACGTGAACTCGCTCTTTGCCGGGTCGTTGCTGAGGTAGCGCAGACCCTTGTACGCGCCCATGGAGTGCATTTTGTCGGACAGCGTGCCGACGTCTCCACGCGAAATCTGCGGCTGCAGTTGCGCGTCGAAGTGCGACTGCACGGTGTCGACGTCGTTGTCGTAGACCGCCTTCGTGACGGTATTTGCGGTGCTTTGAGCGGCGCCCGGACTCGCCTGCGCATTACACGCGGCGAGTCCCGCAAGCGCCACCAGCGCTAAATATCGCCCCATCCGTATGACACCATGGCAACTTGCTGGCCGGAACGGTGTGACGGCGTCCGGTGCTGCGCGACGTGAACGGTGCGGACGAAGTGGCCGTTACCGAGCATCGCGAGTTGGTGACGCTGCTGCTCGACCACGTTGTGTTGGTAGGCGACCTCTTTCTTGAGCTCGCGATTCACTTCGACTTCCTGGGCGTATGCGCGCTGCTCCTGACGATACGCGGCCCACGCGTCGTTGTTCTCTTGCGAAAGCGCCGCTTGGCGCCGAGCGTCTTCAGCGTACTTCTCGTGAACCTTCCGGTTGTGCTGGATGATCATGTACGTCGCTGCGCCGCCGAGCAGAATCAAGTTCCGCGTGCTCGCCGCGCCGTCGGCGAAGACGGGAGCCGCCGGCATTGCCAGCGCGATCGTCCCGGTCAGTGCCAGGGACGCAAGTGCTTGCTTGACTTTCATGCGAGTTCTTATTCCCTCCGTATACGCAGAACGTAACGTTTGAGGAAAATGTCATTCGCACGTAGCAGACGCTTGCTTGTTGACCGGCATCGACAGGCCAATCCAGAAGACGGCCGGCGGGCCGTACCGATCGATGCTCGAGCGGTAGCGAGCGTTCGTGACGTTGTCGCCGGATACGATGAGGCGCAAAGCGTGTGTCAGCGGGGCGCTAACGGTGAATCCCGCGGTTACGGCCGTGCCGAGCGGCTCAAGATTGCGGTCGTCGGCAAATGTCTGGCCGAGATATGCGACGTTGACGCCGACATGCAGCGCCCCTGCCTGTGTGTCGTACCCGACGTATGCGGAATCCTCGGGCACGTACGGCAACTGCTTGCCGACGGTTTCCGTCGTCCCGTCGGTCACGCGCGAATGTTGCTGCGTCGCCCACGCGCTGACGTTCGCGCAGGGTCCCAGGCGGCGCGTGAGGCTCGCGGTGACGCCGTCTACCTGCGCGCGAGCGAAGTTGCTGCGAATTTGATGAGTCGCATCAACGGTGAGAAACGAGATCGCATTGGTAACGAAGGTCGCAATGTAGTCGATACTCAGTTCCGAGCGGCCGTTGCTCCAATCGAAACCGGCGGATTCCGACGCGCTCCGTTCGGGCACGAGAGCCGGGTTTGGAAGATAGGAAACCGGGCCGATCACGTAGCCGCGCACTAGCTCATTGAGAAACGGCGCGCGCAATCCGGTTCCGGCCGAAGCGCGAACGGCCAGACGCTTTGAGAGATCGTAACGCGCCGCGATTCGCGGTGAGAGCACACGATCCGTCCGCGGCGCAATCGTCGTCGTGGTACCACCGTGCGCGATACTTCCCTCCGGCAACGAGATCGACGTGGCCGCAAGCCCCGCAACCAGCTGACCGCGCGAGAATCGCCACGTATTTTGCGCAGCGATATCGGCAGTGCGCTGAACGCCGCTTCCGCTTGCCGTCAGGACGTTACCCGCGTTGTACTGATCGCTTACGCCGTTTACGAATCGGGCATCGCCGCGCAGTTCGAAGGTCGACGGTCCTTCTCCGACGATCCAGTCGCCGATGAAGCCGCTTTCGTGGGAGGGAACGTACTGGGTGTAGAGGAGCATCCCCGGAGCGCTCGATTTGTCTGCGCGATTGGTCACGAAGGTATTGCGAACGTAGCTCGTGAGATTGAACGACGCGTTTTTCCAGGCATGCGCGAATGTGAGCGAATGTTGGACGAAGTTGCGCCAGAAATCGTAATTCGGCCGTCCTTCTTGTTGATTGTCCCACGCGCCGCGATACGCGTACTCGAACGAGGTATCGCTTCCCGCGGCGTAGCGGACGCGCAGCGACGCCATGCGCGAACGCGTGAACGCGGGGCGATCGACCGGCGTTTGATAGGCGGGGGGCACGGCTCGATATGAGAGCTGCTGACTCGACGTTGCGACGGCGATCGAAAGCTTTGGGGCAAGCGCCGCCGTCGCTTGCGCGTAGGCGTTGCCGTAATCGTAGGTCCCGCCGGCGATCGATACGCTGCCGAGCGCCGGGCCGTTGGGCTGTGCGGTCGGGGCAAAGGTCGAAAGTGAAAGCACGCCGCCGATCGCGCCCGAACCGTAGAGCGCCGATCCGGGGCCGCGCAGCAGTTCCGCGCGCGTCAAATTCGCCGATGGATACGCCGCCCAGTCGACCTGACCGCCGAAGCCGTCTTGTGCAAAGACGTTATCGACGAGGATCAGTCCGCGGTCGTTTCCGGCGCCTGCAAATGAGACCCGCAGTTGCCCGTAGTTGGTGAAGGCGCTGTTGCTTCGCGTTCGATCGAACCCGGGGAGCGCGCGCAAAACTTCGTCGCCGGTTGCCGCGGGCAGCGATTGCAGTTGGGTGGCAGTCAGCAGCGACGCCGGCAGCGGCAAGCGGTGAAGCGTCTCGAGCGAACCCGTGGCAACGCTGACGCTGCCGATGAGCGGCGGCGGACTCGGTGACGGGGTGGCCGTCGGCGTGGAAATGGCGAGCAGAGCCGCGAGAAAGAAGCTCACGAAGAGCATCTTCCCCGCTCTGCGCCATTTCCGCTACGTCACGGTGTGCTTTTGCGCGAAGTCCCGCTCGATCTCGGCTGCGCTTGCCAGTGGCCCCGCATCTTCAACCAGCGCTCCGCACGAACGAATCATCTCCTCGACTTGCATGCGTGCCTCGGGATCGTCCGATGCCACCCGGATCGGCTCGTGCAAATCGGTAACGTCGATGAACGCTTTGACGACGTGGCGGTTGTCGAGTTTTTTCGCCAGCATCTCGGCACCGCTCGTGCCGTCTTCAAGCGCGGGCGGTCGCGTTGCGTCGATGACGAGGCCGTCTTTATAGGCGCCGAGCGCCTTGAGCGTTCCGTCCAAGTCGTCCCAATGGACCGTGAAGACCAGCGCCTCGGCCGTCGTTGCCTGGTCGTACGGGGTGCACGCTTGTGCTTGCCCGTCGAGCGCTTCGACGGCATGCTGCGCGGCGTTGTAGCCGGTCGGGTCGCTGAACGTGATCTCGTGGCCGCAGCGCCGCAACAGTCGCCCGATTGCAACCGCGCGGTCATCTGCTCCGATGATTCCAATCGTCATAGCCATAGTGCGACTTTTGTACCCAACGTGGGCTCGAACGCACGTTCTCCGGCCGCCTTGAGAAACTGCGCCCGAAATGGTATACTTTCCGTCTGTGCCTGAACCGGGCAGCACTCCTTGCTTGGTTCGACCGGCGGAGCAACGGTGGGCGCCCCCTGCAGAACTGCGGGTCGCGGAAGCCCTGCGTAAGCAACGTTCGGAGCACATCGATCCTGGAGTTCAATCCACTTGAATCTCATTGACGTCAACAACTTCGACGCGATGCGCATTGGACTCGCATCGCCCGAACAGATCCGTGCGTGGTCGTTCGGCGAAGTGAAGAAGCCGGAGACGATCAACTACCGCACGCTCAAGCCCGAACGCGACGGGCTCTTCTGCGAGAAGATCTTCGGCCCCACCAAAGACTGGGAATGTCACTGCGGTAAGTACAAGCGCATCCGTTTCAAGGGTATGATCTGCGACCGCTGCGGCGTCGAGATCACGCGCGCGAAGGTGCGCCGCGAGCGCATGGGCCACATCGAACTGGCCACGCCCGTGTCGCACATTTGGTACCTCAAGGGCGTACCGTCGCGCATCGGCATCCTGCTCGACATGTCGCCGCGCCAGCTCGAAAAGGTCATCTATTTCGCAGCCTATGTGGTGATCGATCCGGGCAACACGCCGCTGACCAAGCGTGAAGTGCTCTCGGAGCAGAAGTACCGCGAAGCGCGCGATAAATACGGCGCGAACTTCAAGGCCGGCATGGGCGCGGAAGCGATCCGTGAACTGCTGCGCGACCTCAACCTCAAGAAGATCCAAGACGACCTTCGCAAGGAATTCAAAGAGACGTCGGGACAGAAGCGCCTCAAGGCGATCAAGCGTCTCGAAGTCGTCGAAGCGTTTCTGCAGAGCGGTAACCGTCCCGAGTGGATGATCCTCTCCGCGGTTCCGGTCATTGCACCCGAACTGCGCCCGATGGTGCAGCTCGACGGCGGACGTTTTGCGACGTCGGACTTGAACGATCTCTATCGCCGCGTGATCAATCGCAACAACCGCCTCAAGCGGTTGCTCGAACTCAACGCGCCCGAGATCATCATCAAGAACGAGAAGCGCATGCTTCAAGAAGCGGTCGACGCGCTGATCGACAACGGCCGTCGCGGCCGTCCGGTCACCGGCCCGAACAATCGCCCGCTCAAATCGCTCTCGGACATCCTCAAGGGTAAGCAAGGCCGCTTCCGTCAGAACCTGCTCGGAAAGCGCGTCGACTACTCGGGACGTTCGGTCATCGTCGTCGGTCCGTCGCTGAAACTCCATCAGTGCGGTCTTCCCAAAGAAATGGCGCTCGAGCTCTTCAAGCCGTTCGTGATGAAGAAGCTCGTGGACCGTGCACTCGCGCACAACATCAAGAGCGCGAAGCGGATGGTCGAACGCGTGCGTCCGGAAGTCTGGGATGTTCTCGAAGAGGTCATCAAAGAGCATCCGGTGCTGCTCAACCGCGCACCAACGCTGCATCGCCTCGGCATTCAGGCGTTCGAGCCGGTGCTCGTCGAAGGCAAAGCCATCCACCTGCATCCGTTGGTCTGTACGCCGTACAACGCCGACTTCGACGGTGACCAGATGGCCGTGCATTTGCCGCTCTCGGCCGGTGCGCAAGCCGAAGCGCGCATCCTGATGCTGTCCTCGAACAACATCCTGTTGCCGGCGTACGGCAACCCGGTTTCGATCCCGACCCAAGATATGGTCTTAGGTCTGTACTACCTCACGTTCCAACGCGACGAGTACAGCGGACCGGCCAAGGGTGAAGTTACCGAAGACTTCGACAACACCGTTCGCGCGATCAAGAAGGATGCGCCGGCAAGCGACGCTCCGGGCGCGATTCCGACGTTCTACGATCCCAAGGAAGCGGTCATGGCGTACGAGACCCGTAACGTCAAACTGCAAGAGTGGATCTATTGCCGTTGGAAGGGCGAACTCATCAAGACCACGATCGGTCGCGTCATCTTCAATATGGCGTTCCCGCTTTCGTGGAAAAAAGAGTTCGTCAATCGCACGATGGACAAGGGCACGCTCAAGAAGACGATTACCGACTGCTACCGCAAGTACGGTAACGCCGAGACGGCGCGCTTCCTCGATGCCATCAAGGAGCTGGGCTTCCACTACGCGACGCTCTCGGGTACGACCGTGTCGATTTCCGACATCGTCGTTCCGCAAGCCAAGCACGACATTCTCGATACGGCACAAAACGAAGTCGACGAGTTGCACCGTCTCTTCGATCAGGGCTTCATCTCTGACGACGAACGCTACAACAAGACGATCGAAATTTGGTCGAAGGCCGGCGACGCCGTCACCGGTGCGATGCAAGCTGCGCAAAACCCGCTCAATCCCGTCTTCATGATGGCGACCTCGGGTGCTCGTGGTTCGATCGCGCAGGTCAAACAGCTCGGCGGTATGCGCGGTCTCATGTCCGATCCCTCGGGCCGAATCCTCGAGATTCCGGTCAAGGCGTCGCTCAAAGAAGGCCTGACCGTTCTCGAGTACTTCATCTCGACGCACGGTGCGCGTAAGGGTCTTGCCGATACGGCGCTTCGTACGGCGGACTCGGGTTACCTCACGCGTCGTCTGGTCGACGTGGCGCAAGACGTCATCGTTCGCGAAGAGGATTGCGGAACCGCCAACGGCATCACCGTGCGCGACATCCGTGCCGGTAAGGAAATCATCGAACCGTTAATCGACCGCATCATCGGTCGCCGCTCGGTCGACGATCTCCAGGGTATCGTCGCACGCGGCGAAGAGATCGACGAAGAAAAAGCCAAGGCGATCGTCGACGCCGGCATCGACACGGTCAAGATCCGTTCGGTGCTCACGTGTCAATCGAAGTACGGCGTCTGCTCGACGTGCTATGGCCGCGATCTCGCGACCGGCAACCGCGCGGAGATCGGTACGGCGGTCGGCATCATCGCGGCGCAGTCAATCGGTGAACCGGGCACGCAGCTCACGCTGCGAACCTTCCACACCGGCGGCGTCGCAACCGAAGACATCATCACCGGTCTTCCGCGTGTCGAAGAAATCTTCGAAGCGCGTAAGCCCAAAGGTCAAGCCGTCATCACCGAAGTGGCCGGTCAGGTCAAGTTCGGCGAGGACAAGAGCCGTCGCCAGATCTTCATCGTCGACGAGACGGGCGAAGAGCACGAGTACGATATCCCGCAGGGCACGCATCTCGCGGTAACCGAGGGACAGAAAGTCTCGGCCGGCGATCAGCTCAACGAAGGCTCGCTCAACCCGCACGACATCCTGCGCCTCAAAGGCGAGACCGCGCTTCAGAACTACATGGTTCAGGAAGTGCAGAAGGTCTACCGTTCGCAAGGCGTCGACATCAACGACAAGCACGTTGAAGTCATCGTGCGCGCGATGATGCGCAAGGTCAAAATCGTCGAAGGCGGCGATACGCACATGCTTCCCGGTCAGGTCGTCGAAGCGTCGGCCTTCCACGAAGCCAACGATCGCGCGCGCGCCGAGAACCGCGAAGAGGCGACGTCGACGCCGGTGCTGCTTGGTGTTACCAAGGCATCGCTTGCGACCGAATCGTTCCTTTCCGCCGCATCGTTCCAAGAGACGACCCGCGTCCTCACCGACGCGGCGATCAAGGGCAAGTACGACCCGTTGCTCGGTCTCAAGGAAAACGTCATCATCGGCAAGCTCATTCCGGCGGGTACCGGCATGTCGCGGTATCGCAACATCGAGATCCAACCGGAAGGGCAAGACATCGACGACGAAGGACGTCCGCGTCAGCAGTTCGAGATGGGCTACGCCGGCATGACCGCCGACGAAGCAGCGCTCGCCGAAGTGATGGGTGGCGGCAACGGCGACGGCATGAGCCGTCTCGTGAGTGCGTACGAGCGCAATCGCGAGCCATTGACGGTGCAGTATGAAGGTGAGTACGACGACAACGTCGCCGTGCACGCCGCACCGAAGAAGACCCAGTACGACCGGATCAAGGGCATCAACCCCGAAGATCTGTAATCGCGCTGTCACCCCGAGCTCGTCGAGGGGCGAATGGAGAAAGGCCCGGCAGTATCTGCCGGGCCTTTTTTTGAATTCGATCGTTATGGCACATCCGGTCGTTCACTTCGAGATCATGAGCCCCGAGGCGCCGAAGCTGCGTCAGTTCTTCAGTGACGCTTTCGGCTGGACGTTCGCGCCGGCGCTCCCCATGGGAGACGGCGCCGGAGACTACGCGACGGTCGAGCCTGCGCCGGGCACAGGTATTAGCGGAGGCATCGGCACGGCGACAAACGGCTACCCCGGACACGTCACATTCTACGTGTACACGGACGACGTGGAAGGGTCGCTGCGTAAGGTCGAGTCGCTTGGCGGAACTCGGGTGATGGGACCGGTTTCCATGGAAACGCCGCCCATCGAACTGGCGCTCTTTAAGGATCCCGACGGTAACACGATTGGCTTAGTGAAGCCCGGAGAAATGTAATGACGCAAAAATCGATCACGCCGTTCTTGTGGTTCGATACGCAAGCGGAAGAAGCGGCCAAGTTCTACTGCTCGATCTTCGAAGATTCGCACGTGGACTCCGTGGGCGATCTTGTCGTTGCGTTTACGCTGCGCGGACAAAAGTTTCTCGCGCTCAACGGCGGCAAGCAAGACTTCCATTTTGACGAGTCGATCTCGTTCTACGTCGATTGCGATACTCAAGAGGAAGTGGATCGGTTCTGGTCTTTGCTTACGGCCGACGGCGGCGAGCCGAACCGATGCGGATGGCTGCGCGATAAATTCGGCGTATCGTGGCAGATCATTCCGAACGCGCTGCCGGAGCTGATGAACGATGAAGACGAAGAAAAGTCCAAGCGCGTCTTCGAAGCGATGATGGCGATGTCGAAGATCGACATCGCCGAACTCGAACGCGCATATCGCGGCGAAGCCTGAGCCGTCCTTCGTCCTTCGTCCTTCGACAAGCTCAGGATGACAACGTGGGGTCAGATGCCGCCGTAGGGGCTGGTAGTGGGGTTATAGGTGCGTGATGGTGAGGTGTTGATCGAACCCGTCACGTGGCGTGCATCCTTGACCTCTTGATACCACAGAGCGATGATCAAGAGCGTCGGTGCCCACTGCCCGACGAACAGCGCCTCGTGTTTGCGCCCCATGAAATTCATCGCGAGCGATCCCAGGACGGAAAGGCCCGCCGCCGAGAGCAGAATCGTGCGCATCATGGAGTTCATCGGCTCTTGCGAATCATTGCGCTCGTTCGATTCGCTGATGCCTTGCGCGGTGCGGCCGACGGAGTTGTCCGTCGCGTTGCGGATCGTACCGGAAATCGCGTCCGTTGCGGAACGCGCCCGCTCCGTGGCCGTGTCGTTGCTGTCGTACATGCTCATGGGCCTGTCGTACCCACAGACCCCTGCTTAGCCGGGTGGCTGGCTAGTCCATCATCCAGCGCCGGAAATAGCGACGCTGAAGCTCTTTTTCGGCACCGGCGAGACGTTCGCGCATCTCGATGCTGGGAACGCGCACTTTGTCCACCAACTTAAGCGCGGCCATCAGCTTGATCGTCCACCAAGTGCAGTCGATCTCGTACCATTTGAGGCCGTGGCGTGCGGAAAACGGGAAGGCGTGATGGTTGTTATGCCAACCCTCGCCCCACGAAAGCATCGCAACCCACCAGGAGTTGACCGAACGGTCAGCCGTGCGATACGTGCGATAGCCCGCTGTATGAGCGGCGCTGTTTACGAGCCACGTTGCATGGTACGTGAAGACGAGTCGTCCGAAGATGCCCCAGATCACCCAGCTCCATCCGCCGAGCAGAAAGAGAAGTCCCATGAGTGCGAACTGCATCGGAACGTGCGCGTAACGCAGAAATTGATAGAACGGATCGTCCCACAGGTCAGGCGTGAAGCGCTTCTGCTGTTCGAGTGTCGGCAACGCTTCATTCGTGCGGAACAGCCAGGTGAGATGTGCCCAGCTCAACCCGCGCCGAATGCTGTGCGGGTCGCCGCGGCGGTCGGAGTGCGCGTGATGCACGCGATGCGTCGCGACCCAGTCGATCGGGCTACCTTGAAACGCCAGCGTTCCAAAGATTGCAGTCAGGTATTCGATCGGCTTGACCATGCGTAGCGCACGGTGTGTGAGCGCGCGGTGGTAGCACAGCGTGATGCCAAAGCCGCCCGTAATGTACGTGATTACCACGGCTGCAATGACGGCCGACCAAGAGAAGAACATCGGGAAGAGCGCCAGGATCGCGCCTAAGTGGATGATGAGCAGGCCGATGCCGGTGGCCCAATTCGGACGATGGTTCATGTGGGTCGCGAGGTTCAAGATGTGCGGCTGCAAG